>CAYRXQ010000020.1:18246-24035 GCA_964428115.1 uncultured Ilumatobacteraceae bacterium | reverse complement strand
CTCGCCTGGCGCTCGCTGGGTGGTCGAGCGGTATCCGGTCGACGAGGTGGTCGAGGCCGACGGTGCGCTCGTGGCCCGGCTGCCGGTGGTGGACGAGCGCTGGTTGGCGCGTCTGCTGGTGCGCCTCGGCCCCGATGCCGAGGTGCTCGAACCGGCCGAGCTGCGCGACGTCGGGCGCCGGGCCGCGGCGGCCGTGCTCGACCGCTATCGACGCTCGTAGTGGGCCCGGAGCGACACGCCGTCGTGGATGCCGTGGGCCGCGAGCAGGTGGGGGAGCACCTGGGCGGTGGCCAGGGCATCGGCGGCCGCATCGTGCGGGCGGTCGATGGCCACGCCGTGTCGGGCGCCGAGGTCACCCAGGCGGTGCGAGAGCAGGCGGTCGGGGTCGAGCTGACGCGACAGCCGCAGCGTGCACAGCCGGGGGCTCGGCGGGAGTGCGACGCCGGTGCTCGCTGCGGCTCGCTCGAGGAAGGCGAGGTCGAACGCGGCGTGGTGCGCCGTGAGGACGGCGCCACCGAGGTGTTCGCACAGGTCGCGCATCGCCTCGGCGAGCCCGGGTGCGCCGCGCAGGTCACGGCGGCGGATCCCATGGATGTGCCGTGGGCCCAGGCGACGCCAGAACCGGTCGAGCGCCACGTAGGTCGACCACTGGTCGACGACCGTGCCGTCGGCCTCGACGACCACGAGGCCGATCTGCAGGATGCGGTTGCGGTCGGGTGACAGCCCGCTCGTCTCGAGGTCGACCACGCCGAAGCGTGGCAGCGGCTCGGGTGGGTCGGTCACACCGCCACCCTAGAGCGAGGGTGTGATGCCGGACCGGGGGGTCGTCCGGCAGCACACGCCTCGCCCGATCGGGCGGCCGGGATCAGCTCCCGGCGAGGCGGGCGCGCACCCCGATGGGGGCGGCCACGGTGTAGCCGGCGAGGTGCCGGTCCTCCTCGGACTCGCCGCCCCAGAACCCGTACTCGTGGTTCTCGCGGGCGAACTCGCGACACGGGGTGCGGACCGGGCAGTTCGAGCACAGCAGGTTGGCGCGGGCCTCACGCCGGGCACGGGCCTGGGGGCGCTCGGCCTTGGGCGGGAAGAACAGCGGGGTGCGCCCCTTGCAGGCGGCGAGCTCACGCCAGTCGGCTCCGGCGGGCAGGAGATACCCGACGTTCACGTTGGAGCTGAGTGGCTGTGCTACGGACATCTGACGGCCTCCTGACGGCACTCCCTCCCGGACGGGATGGGAAGGGAGCGGCGGGGGCCGGGAGGGGTTGGCCCCTCGCCGCTCGTGTTTAACACTAAGTGTTCGGTGCCGAGCCGGCAAGGGATTTTCGTACTAATTGAAAAACGCGATCGAGTCGATCGCGATCACCACGCGATCACCACCCGCGTGGGCGAGCGTCAGAGGAGCTCGGCGGCGAGGCTGGCGACGTCGCTGCGCTCACACGCGGTCAGCGTGATGTGTCCGAAGCACGACTGCCCGGTGAAGGCTCCGGTGAGCACGGCGAGCGCGTTGTTCGACTCCCCGAGGTACGGCGCGTCGATCTGGCTCGTGTCGCCGGTGAAGACCACCTTGGTGCCCTCGCCGACGCGGGTCAGGATGGTCCGCAGCGTGGTGGGCTCGAGGTTCTGGGCCTCGTCGATCACCACGAACTGACGCTGCAGCGAGCGACCCCGCAGGAACGTGACCGATTCCAGTGAGAGCTGGCCGCGGGCGGTGAGCTCGTCGATCAGGCGGCGCGCGTCGTTGTTGTTGCCGTGGTCGGACAGGGCCACGATCGCGTCGTGGATCGCCGACATCCACGGGTCGAGCTTCTCGTCGAGCCCCCCGGGCAGGAAGCCGACGTCGGCGCGGCCGACGGGGACCAGCGGGCGGTAGACCGCGAGCCGCTCGAAGCGTGGCTTCTCGACCACCTGCTCGAGACCCGCGGCGATGGCGAGCAGGGTCTTGCCGGTGCCGGCGCGCCCATCGAGTGCCACCACGGCGACGTCGGGATCGAGCAGGAGCTCGAGCGCGAACCGCTGCTCCTTGCTCCGTGGGTGCAGGCCCCAGGGCTCGGGCGTGGCGTGGGGGAGCAGGACCAGTTCGTCGTCGCGGCGACGGGTGAGCGCCGACTGGGAGCCGCTGCGCAGGGCGGCGAACTCGTTCTCGACGAGGTCCGCGGCGGTGGGCACGGCGTCGACGGTGACGGCGCCGGCGGCGTACAGGCAGTCGACGACCTCGTAGGTGGTCTCCACGATCGACCACCCCGCAGGACGTGTCGGCCGGTGGGAGCGGGTCGGCAGGTGCTCGGCGGCGCTCACCCCGAGGTGGGCGGCCTTGATGCGCAGCGCGGCGTCGTTGGAGACCATCACGGTCGGGCCGTAGCGGGTCTGGCCGAGCGCGGCGCCGATGATGCGGTTGTCGGGCACCTGCGGGTCGAGGCCGTGCTCGATGAGCAGGTGGCGCTGGATCCCGTTGATCTCGATCTGGATCGTGCCGCCCTCGTCGCCGACTGGCACGGGATCGGCGAGGGAGCCACCGTGGCGGGTGCGCAGGTCCTCGAGGGCGCGCAGCGCGGTGCGGGCCGAACGGCCGACGTCGTCGGGGCGGGTCTTGAGGCTGTCGAGCTCCTCGACGACCGTGAGCGGGACGACCACGGCGCTCTCGCCGAACGAGGTCAGGCAGGCGGGGTCGGCGACCATCACCGAGGTGTCGAGGACGACCCGGGTGCGCACGGCACTGCCGGGCTCTGCGGCTGCTCCACCTCCTCGGTCACCGGGGTCGACGCCCTGGGGGCGTTGCCACTGCGGGTCGATCGGGAGGAGATCGGTCACCATCGCTCCTTGTCCGGGCAGGTTCCGGATGTTGTGGTCCTGGCCACCGGGCGGACGGGTCCGATCCGGTGGGCAAGGAGTAGCACGCCGTCACGCGTGCTGCAGGGATGGTTCGGTCGCCGGGGCGCAGACGTACGCCCGGCAAGGTCGCGAGCAGGAGGTCGGTCCAGGTGATCAGTGCAGATGCAACGATGAGGGTGCTTGAAGTGGGCCGCTGCGGTGGTTGTGATGGCGGCGGTCCGCAAGGACTGCGGTGCCGCATCGGAGCGGCGCCGTCCGGCACGTGAACAAAGGATCACCCATGACCAAGGCAGAACTCATCGAAGCAGTCGCCAAGAAGGCGGAGGTGTCGAAGGCCGATGCGGAGAAGACGATCGGTGCGTTCTTCGACACCGTCGTCGCCGTCACGAAGAAGGGCGACAAGGTCGCGTGGCCCGGCTTCGGCTCGTTCAGCACCACCAAGCGGCCGGCCCGCAAGGGTCGCAACCCGCAGACGGGTGAGCCGGTGAAGATCGCAGCGTCGACCGCCATGAAGTTCACGGCGAGCTCCACTCTGAAGACCGCGCTCAACCCCAAGCGCGCCAAGAAGGCCTGATCCTCGGATCCTCGGATCCTCGGATCCGCGGATCCGCGACACGGGAAGGGGCGATCGCCCCGTCCCGTGTCGCGTCCGGGCTCTGCCAGACTCGCCGCATGGACCAGATCGTCGACGACCTCATCGCCGAGCACGCCGCCCTCGACGAGGTGCTCGAGCAGGTCTCCGACTGGGAGATGGCCACGCCCGCCGAGGGCTGGTCGGTGGCCGACACGATCAGTCACCTGTGGTTCTTCGACCAGCGCGCCGTGCTGGCACTGACCGACCCCGAGGCGTTCCGGACCGACGCCGAGACCCTGCTGGCCGCTGCGGCCGGCGGTGCGGACCCGTCGGTGGAGCCCGGGCGCTCGATGGCGGCGACCGAGCTCCACGACGCCTGGCGACGTGACCGGGCGGCGCTCGCCGAGCTGGCCCGTGGGGTCGACCCCGCCACCCGGGTGCCGTGGTACGGCCCGGCCATGGGTGCCCGGTCGTTCCTCACGGCGCGCCTGATGGAGACCTGGGCGCACGGTCAGGACGTCGCCGATGCCGTGGGCGTGCAGCGTCCGGCGACCGCACGACTCCGCCACGTCGCCCACATCGGGGTACGCGCCCGTCCGTTCAGCTACGCCGTGCGCGGCCGTGCGACCCCCGAGACCGAGGTGTTCGTCGACCTCGAGGGCCCCGATGGCGACCGCTGGCAATGGGGCGATCCCGCGCTGCCGGACCGGGTCACCGGGTCGGCGTTGGAGTTCTGCCTGGTCGTCACCCAGCGTCGCCACCTCGACGACACCGCGCTCGAGGTCGTGGGCGAGGCCGCGACGGAGTGGATGGCGATCGCCCAGGCCTTCGCCGGGCCGCCCGGCCCGGGCCGCGCACCGCTCGCCGGCTGAGCCGGCCGGTCCGGGTCGACGAGCGTCAGTCGGCGACCGCGACCCGGTCGAGGACCACGTCGAGCACGGCCTCCGACAGCTCACCGATGTCGGGGTCGACCTCGATGAGGTTGGCCGAGGCAGCGATCGTCACGCCGACCAGTGGCACGTGGACGGCATCGGAGCGGAAGCCGGGCACCCCGCCGCCATGGGAGTAGGTGGTCCACCCCTGCCACTCGCCCCGTGAGATCCCCAGGCCGTAGCCCGTGGCGGCGTCGTCCCAGGGCGTGGTGAACTCCTCCACGGTGGCGGCCCCGAGGGCCGTGCCGTCGAACATCGACCGGAAGATGCGCACCGTGTCGCGAGCGGTCGACTCGAGGCCACCGCCGGTCCAGCCGGCGGTGCGCAGCACCTCCTGGGGACCGACGGAGAGGTCGTAGAACTCGCCGATCGCGGCCGCCTCGGCGTACGGGGCAAACCCGGGGATCGCGCCGAGCGCGTCGCGCAGGGCCCCCTGGACGTAGCCGTCGACGGCGCCGACCGCCTCGTCGGCCGGCAGCAGCGTGGGCGGCAGGTAGGCCTGCTCGGCGCCGGCGGGCTCGAACAGTCGCTCGACCATCACCTCGGCGGCGTCGCGTCCGGTGATCTCCTCGATCAGGAGCCCGGCCACGATGTGACCGACCGTGTTGTAGGCGTAGGCCTCGCCGGGCACGTACTGCGGGCCGCGCTCGCCGGCCCAGGCGATGATCTCCTCGGGCTCGATGGCGACGTCGAGCCGCTCGGAGACCAGCACGTAGAAGCCGAAGTCGAACGCGAACTCGGCGAACCCGTCGGTGTGGTTGAGCAGCTGGCGCACGGTGACCGTCTCGGCGTGATCGACGCCGTCGAGGACGTAGCCCTCGATCCAGTCGGGGCCGAGGTAGGCGGCGACCGGTGTGTCGAGCTCGACGAGCCCCTCCTCGACGAGCTGCAGCACGATCGTCGAGGTCATCGGCTTGGTGATGCTGCCGAACCGGAACAGATCGTCGGCGGTGACCGGCCGCTCCTCGGCGAGGTCGGCAACACCGCCCACCGCGGTGAGCTCGGTGCCGTCGGGCAGGATCACGGCGAGGGTGGCGCCGGGGGCGCCGGTCGCCGCGAGCCAGTCGCCGACGGCTGCGTCGAGCTCGCTCTGGAGCTCGGCGAGATCGATGCCGGGCGTGGTCTCCGGCGTGGTCTCCGGTGTGGTCTCCGGCGTGGTGTCGGCGGGCGCCTCGGTCGTGGTGGGCGCCGCGGTCGCCGTCGTCGGGGAGGCGGTCGTCTCGGGTGCGGCCGTCGCGGCCGGTGCCGACTCGCCGTCGGCGGTGTCGTCGCTGCAGGCCCCCGCGAGGAGGACCAGCGCTGTCAGGGCGGCCAGGACGCCTCGGTCCCGCCGATTCGGGCGGCGGGTGCGAGCGGTTGGCGGGGATGTCGGGTGCACGGGTGTCTCCTGATCGCGGGACGAGGGTGGGTCAGCGGGGTTCGGGCGTCAGAGGTCGGCCATCAGCGCGAAGATCTCG
>CAYRXQ010000020.1:16195-18146 GCA_964428115.1 uncultured Ilumatobacteraceae bacterium | reverse complement strand
GGGTGGGTCAGCGGGGTTCGGGCGTCAGAGGTCGGCCATCAGCGCGAAGATCTCGGCGGCGTCGACGCCGTGGGGGGCGCCGAGACCGGCCAGGCGCGTGCGGACGCGGGTGCGGAACGCGTCGAGCTCTGCGGCGTCGGCGGCTTTCATCGTCGACTCGAACTGGCTCTCGTGGGCCTCGAGGGCGTGCAGCTTGGTGTCGACGTGTGCGGAGACGTCCTCGACGTGGTCGGGGCGGTCGGCCTCCCAGAGCAGCAGGGCGCGGGGGCGGTGGGCCGCGAGACCCTGCTCGGGGTAGAAGTGGGGGTCGCGGGCCGCGACGATCCCCTCGCAGGCCAGCAGGCCGGCGTGACGGTGATCGGGGTGCAGGCGGTAGCGCTTCCACGGATCGTGGCCGAGCACGACCTCGGGGCGCAGCTCCCGGATCACCCGCGCCACCCGGCCCCGCAGCTCCAGGGAGCTGTCGAGCTCGCCGTCGACCTGCCCGAGGAAGCGGACCTCGCCGGCGTTCGCCCCGGCCAGACGTCGTGCGGCCTCGCGCTGCTCCACCTGCCGGCGGGCCGCGAGCGCCGTCACGTCGGCGTGTGGGTCCCAGGTGCCCTTCGAGCCGTCGGTGAGCACGAGGTGGTGGACGGTGCAGCCGGCCGCCGCCCACTTGGCCAGGGTGCCCCCGCAGCCGAACTCCACGTCGTCGGGGTGCGCACCGATGGCGAGCGCCGAGGCCGGCACCTCGAGGTCGCGCGACATCGCTGCTGCCGGCGCGTCGACGGGCACCGGCTGGCCGGGTTCGTTGCCCGAGGTCACGATCGTGTCCTGCCTGCCCGGGTCGCGACCGCGGGGACGTCGACCACCGGACCGACCAGGGGCCGCACCAGGGGGTGGCGCAGGTCGTGGAGGGTGTCGAGGTCGAGGGACAGCTCGGCATCGACCCGGACCGTGACGGCGCCGGCGATCCGCAGCGCGGCGGCGAGGTGGCGGTGGAACGAGCCGCCCCCGTAGGAGGCGGCCAGGTCGAGGGCCGTCGGGCGACCGACCACGTTGGTGCCGTCGCGCCACCGGTCGGGCACCAGCACGACGTGGTCGGCGCGGGCCAGGGGCGGGGTCGCGAGCACGGCGAGTGCGCTCGGCAGGGGAAGGTCGCCGTGCGCGATCACGACGTACTCGACGCCCTTGCCGCGGATCGTCGCGACGCCCTCGTCGACGGCACCGTTGAGACCCAGGCCCGGGCCCCACAGCACGTGGGCACCGCACGACTCGGCCCAGCTCGCGACCTCGTCGTCGTCGCAGGCGACGAAGGTGGGGAGCGGCTGCACGGCGGCGACGACCCGGTCGGCCATCCAGCGCGCGAGGCGGCGCCGTTGGTCGGGCGGGAGCACGGGGGCGAGACGGGCCTTGGCCGCGCCGAACGCCTTCACCGGGATGAGGACGCCCGTCTCCACCGCCGACACACTACGACGCGCTTACCATGGCGGCGATGCCGAGCACCCGAGCCATCCGGCTCGCCGTGATCGGCGCCGGTTCGTGGGGGACGACCGTGGCGGCGTTGGCGTGCGAGAACACGCCGACGGTGCTGTGGGCTCGCCGTCGTGAGCTCGCGTCGACGATCAACGGTGAGCACCGCAACCCCGACTACCTGGCCGGGTTCGACCTGCCCGTCGCGCTGGTGGCGACCGACGAGCTCGAGGCCGCGGTGTCGGGTGCCGACGTGGTGGTGATGGCGGTGCCCTCCCACGGCTTCCGGGAGGTGGCCGAGGAGCTCGCGCCGTACGTCCGGCCCTGGGTGCCGATCGTGAGCCTCTCGAAGGGTCTGGAGCGGTCGACGCTGAAGCGGATGAGCGAGGTGGCCGCCGACGCGCTGCCCGGTCACCCGGTGGCCGTGCTCACCGGTCCGAACCTGGCCAAGGAGATCATGGCCGGCCAGCCCGCAGCCAGCGTCGTGGCCATCGACGAG
>CAYRXQ010000020.1:6585-16185 GCA_964428115.1 uncultured Ilumatobacteraceae bacterium | reverse complement strand
CGGATCTTCAGCCGACCGACGATGCGCGTCTACACCAACCCCGACGTGGTGGGGTGCGAGTTGGCGGGCGTGGTGAAGAACGTGATCGCGATCGCCGCGGGCATGGCCGAGGGGATGGGGTTCGGTGACAACACCCGCGCCACCATCATCACCCGGGGGTTGGCCGAGATGGCCCGGCTCGGGGTGGCGATGGGCGGCGATCCGGCCACCTTCGCCGGGCTGGCGGGCATGGGCGACCTGATCGCCACCTGCTCCTCCTCGCAGAGCCGCAACAACAGCGTGGGCCTGGCACTCGGCCGCGGGGCGACCATCGAGGAGGTGCTGGCCTCGACCAACCAGGTGGCCGAGGGGGTCAAGAGCTCGCCCAGCGTCCTCGACCTCGCGCGCCGGTACGGTGTCGAGATGCCCATCACCGAGCAGGTCGTCGCCGTGTGCCACGAGGGACGGACGGCGCGCGACGCGCTCGCGGCGCTGATGGGTCGGGGCCGCAAGAGCGAGCTCGCCTGAGGCCGTCGAGGTGATCACCACCGGTGTGACCGGGCAGGAGTGGCGCGCCTCGGTGAGCCCCTGGGGCGCGCTGGTGCCCTGGGACGATGCCGCGCCGACCCTCGACTGGTTCGTCGCCGCCGACGATCGCTGGCACGTGCCGGCCGAGGAGCCCACGGTCCGCCAGCGGCGGGTCGACGACGTGGCGGTCGTGGAGACCCGGGTCCGGGTCCCCGGTGGGGATGCCGTGCACCGGGTCTGGTCGGTGGCCGACGGCGGTGGGCTGACCGTCATCGAGGTCGAGAACGACTCCCCGATGGCCTTCGCCGTGGCCTTCTCGCACCGAGCCGTGCGCACCGAGCGGCCGATCGTCGACCTGCCGATCGAGGGGATCGACCTGCCCGAGGGCGCCTTCGTGGTGCCCGTCGGTCACCGGGCGACGATCCGCATCGCACTCGCCCACACCGGCACAGCGACGGGCGCCGTTCCGGCCGGTCTGTCGACCTGGCAGCAGGTGGCGCGGGGCTGGACGGGCATCACCGACCGGGCCAGTCGGTTGCTGCTGCCCGAGGGCGACACCGGCTCGGCCCTCGCCGCGCTGGTGGTCGCGCAGCGCTGCGAGCTGGCCCTGGGCGCCGTGCCGCACGCCGAGGACGATCCGGCGGGCTACGCCGTGGCGCTCGGTGAGCTCGTCCGGATGGGCGAGCGCCCCGACGCGTGGCTGCCCGAGCTCGTCGAGGCGGTCGAGCGGCTCGGCCCCACCGCCGGATGGGCTGCCGACGCGGGTCTCGCGGCGGCGGCCCGCGTGCTGGTGTCGGCCGAGGAGGACCGCGCGCTGCGCGACCTCGAGCGGATCCGGTCGCGGCGCAGCGCCGCACCGCGTCCGGTCGAGCAGCCCGACGGCGCGCTCGTGGTGCCGTGGGTCGAGCAGCTCGTGGCCGCCGAGGGTGCGCTGCTGCCGGGTGGGCTCCCGACGCCGTGGCTCGGTGCGGCGATCGAGGTGTACGGCGTTCCGGTCGGTCCGGCCAGCTCGGTGTCGTACGCGATCCGCTGGCACGGCGCTCGTCCGGCGGTGCTGTGGGAGCTCACCGGGGAACCGCTGGTGCTGACCGCCCCCGCGATCGACCCGACGTGGCGCTCGGCGGGCACCTCGGGTGAGGCGCTCTGGCCGGCACCGGCCGGCGCCGCCCTCGAAGTGCGCGAAGCTGACGGGCCGGGGACGGGATCGACGTCGATCATCGACATCATCGAGGACGACGGTCCCACCTCGTTCAGCTGATCCGGATCCCGGTGATCCGGCCACGCAACGGAGGGGGACATGGCCACGCTCACGGCAGGGTTCGCAGCGGCACGTGGTGACGAGCTCGCGCTCGTCGACGACCGGGGCACCACCACCTGGTCGGCGCTCGACTGGCGTGTCAACCGGCTCGTGAACGCAATGCGCGCCCGTGGCCTGGCCACCGGCGAGACGATCGCGATCGTCGCCGGGAACCAGCGGGAGTGGTTCGAGTGGGCGCTGGCCTGCGCACACGGCGGGTGGACCTACGTCCCGGTGAACTGGCACTGGGTGGCCGACGAGTTGGCGTACGTGTTCGAGGATGCCGAGGTGGCAGCCGTGGTGGTCGACGGGCGCTTCGCTGCACCCGTGGCGGCGGCGCTGCGCGACGAACGCTCGAGCGGTGTGCGCCTGGTCGTCGGGATCGGTGGCGCCCACGGCGATGTCGACCACGAGGCCCTGGTCGCCGAGGGCGACCCGAGCGAGCCCGCCGAGCAGCGCCTCGGCGGACCGATGTTCTACACCTCGGGCACCACCGGGCGACCCAAGGGCGTCCGCGGCGCCCTCACCGGTGATCCCTCGATCGGTCCCGAGATCATGCAGCTCGTTTCGGCCGGCTTCGGCTCGATGGTGCCGCCGGGCGGGCGCACCCTGCTGTGCGGGCCGGTGTACCACTCTGCGCAGTGGGCGTTCTCGTTCCTGCCGATGGTGAACGGGTCCTCGGTGGTGATGCAGCACAAGTACGACTCGGCGGGGGTGCTCGACCTGGTCGACCGCTGGCAGGTCACCAACACCCACCTGGTGCCGACGCAGATGAAGCGGCTGCTCGACCTGCCGGCCCCGACCAGGGACGCCTTCGACGGCTCCTCGCTCGAGATCGTCTGGCACGGCGCGGCACCGTGCCCGCCGGCGGTCAAGCGCGGCCTCATCGACTGGTGGGGTCCGAAGATCACCGAGTACTACGGCTCGACCGAGGGGTCGATCATCTCCACCGTCTCCTCGGCCGAGTGGCTCGAGCGCGGTGGCAGCGTCGGCAAGCCGACCGACATGGTCGAGGTGCTCGTGATCGACGAGGCCACCGGCACCCAGGTGCCCGACGGCAGCGAGGGTACGCTCTACATCCGCAACAAGATGGGGATGGACTTCTCGTACCACCACGACGAGGCCAAGACCGCCGCCGCGCACCTGGCCCCGGGGGTCTTCACCACCGGTGACGTCGGGTACCTCGACGCCGACGGCTACCTGTGGCTGTCGGATCGTCGCATCGACATGATCATCTCGGGTGGGGTGAACATCTATCCGGCCGAGATCGAGGGGGTGCTCGCGGTGCACCCGGAGGTGGCCGACGTGGCGGTCATCGGCGTGCCCGACGAGGAGTTCGGCGAGAGCGTGAAGGCGGTCGTCGAGGTCGCCGAGGGCGTGGTCGCCGACGATGCCCTCGCCGCCCGGCTGATCGCGCACTGCCGGGCCTCGCTGGCGGGCTACAAGGCACCGCGGTCGGTCGACTTCGTCGCCGAGATCCCGCGGACGGGCACCGGCAAGATCCGCAAGCAGGTGCTGCGCGAGCCCTACTGGGCGGGGATCGACCGACGGATCTGAGTCGAGCTCGGTCTGGGTCAGGCCGCGATCGCGACCGCGTCGCCCGTGGCGATCGTGCCCGGGACCAGGACGGTGGCGTAGACCCGGCTGACCGGACCGGCCTCGTGGTGCATCGAGTTGAAGGCGCCGTCGAGGAACCACGCGGCGTTCTTGGAGCAGGGGATCGCGAACGAAGAGATCTCGCAGCGCACGGTGCCCACCTCGAGCACGACCCCGGGGGTGATCGCCGCCCAGTCGAGACCGGTCACCGTCACGTTCTCGCCCGCGAGGCCGGCGTGCAGCGGATGGCCGGCGGCGGCGAACGCGTCGATCACCTCGGTGCTCCACAGGCAGATGGCCTGCCACGGGCGCCCGTGGTGCTGGCGGTTGCCCTGGCGATCCCCGACGACGCCCGACCAGTCGACCTCGACCCGGTCGACGGGCAGCTTGGGGACCCCGCCGCCCGAGACGTTGAGCTGGGCCACCCGGCCGGTCGGCCCGCTCGTGGCGATCGCCCCGGCGGCCCGCAGCTCGTCGCCCACGGCGCGGATCCCGACCCACGCGGTGGCCAGGTGGGCGGCGACCTCGTCGGCGACCCAGGTGCCGTCGGCCACCGCCTGCTCCGCGGCGCGCCCGACGGTGGTCAGCGCGGATCTGACGGTGGCAGCGTCGGTGGGCACCGATTCGGGCAGCGCGTGGCCGGTGAGGTCGCCGAGGGCGCGGGCCACGGCCCAGCCCGCGGCCAGCGCGCCGGGCGGGACGCGCAGCAGGGTGCGAACCGTCTGGTCCCACAGCGCGTCGAGGTGCACGAAGGTGCGCCGCGCGTCGGTGGAGGTGAACTCGTACGGGCCGACTCGATACATGGACCCCTAGTCTGCACCCATGTCGAGCACCGTGATGTCCGGCGAGCCGCTGTCCTTCGACGGCCTCAAGCTGCGGGAGTGGACCTCGTGCGGCGGATGCGCCGCCAAGTGGGGTGCAGCACTCCTGCAGGATCTGGTCGCCGAGTTCCCGACACCCACCGACCCGTCGCTGCTGGTGGGCCTGGCCCCGTTCGACGATGCCGCGATCTACCGGGTGAGCGACGACGTCGCCCTGGTGTCGACCACCGACTTCTTCCCCCCGCTCGTCGACCATCCGGCCGACTTCGGCGCGATCGCGGCGGCCAACGCCTGCAGCGACGTGTTCGCGATGGGCGGGCGGGTGGTGATGGCCATCAACGTCGCGGCGTTCCCCGAGCACTTCCCCCGCGAGGCGATCGTGGCGATCTTCGAGGCCGCCGCCCACGTGGTGGCCGCGGCCGGCGGCACGGTGGCGGGCGGGCACACGATCCGCAATCCGGAGCCGATCTTCGGCCTGGCGGTCCAGGGGATCGTGCATCCCGACCGGGTGTTCCGCAAGGGTGGGGCCCGTCCCGGTGACGTGCTCGTGCTGTCCAAGCCGCTCGGCACCGGGCTCGCCCTGGCGGCGGCCACCGAGGCCGAGCAGGCGGTGGCGATCGCCGGGATGCGGCGGCTCAACCGGGTGGCCTCGGAGTCGCTGCAAGAGCTCGGTGCGGGGGTCCACGCCGTCACCGACGTCACGGGGTACGGGTTGGCCGGCCACGGGTGGGAGATGGCCGACCGCAGCGGGGTGCGCGTCGTGGTCGACACCGCCGGCATCGAGGCGTATCCCGGTGCGGCCGAGGCCGCCGACCGGGGGGTGCGCACCGGGGGCGATGCCCGCAATCGCGACTACCTCGCCGGGCACCTCGACTCGACGGCCCCGGCCGGGCCCGAGGCCCTGTGCTTCGACCCGCAGACCTCGGGTGGCCTGCTCGCCGCGGTGACCGCCGAGGCCGCCGCCGCGCTGCTCGCCCGGGGTGAGGGTTGGTGGCGGGTCGGCGGGGTCGAGGCCGGCGACGCCACGCTGGTCCTGCGGTAGTCGATCAGGAGGGGTCCATGTTGGCGGCGATCGTCGCCAACATCGCATCGCGTGAGCGGTGGATGACGTAGGGCACCAGGATCGCGATCCACAGGCCGGCGATGAGCACCACCGCGCTGCCGGCGATGGCCATCGGCAGGTCGACCGAGCCGGTCACGGCGTTGTTGACGCGCCGGTCGGTCCGCGAGACGAGCTCGGCCACCGAGTGGTCGAGGGCGAACTGCCGCCAGGGCGTGGCGAGCAGGATCAGCCCGATGGCGCCGTACAGGGCCATCGCCCCGCCGAGCAGGTGCATCGAGAGGAACGGGGAGCGGGTGCGGGTGCGGGTGGTGGTCGTGGCGCTGGACATGTCGTCATCTTCGGATGGCGGCCGAGGTGAGGGATGAGTACCGGGTACGCAATCCCCGGGCCGGGGGTGCCCGGTAGGGTCGGGATCGATGGCGCCTCGAGCACATGCACCCAGTCGGGTGATCGAGCGGGCGCTGTGGGCCGAGGGCTACGACGTGGTCGTGGGCATCGACGAGGTGGGTCGTGGCGCGTGGGCAGGCCCGCTGGTGGTCGGCGCCGCCGTGGTTCCCAAGGACCGTCGCATGCAGGGGATTCGCGACTCCAAGCTGCTGCCCGAGCGCGAGCGTGAGCGGCTGTTCGACCGGATCGCCGGGTGGTGCGAGGCCTGGTCGGTCGGGCGGGCGAGCCAGGAGGAGTGCGATCGCCTCGGGATGGCCGAGGCCCAGCGGGTCGCCACCCGACGGGCACTCGCGGCCCTCGCAGCACAAGGCGTCGTCCCGGCCGCCGCGGTGAGCGACGGGAAGTGGGACTTCATCTCACCGCAGGTGGCGCGGGTCGAGATGCGGGTCAAGGCCGATCGGATCTGTCTCAGCGTGGCCGCCGCGAGCGTCCTGGCCAAGGTGGTGCGCGACCGCGAGATGCGCGAGCTCGCGGAGCACTATCCGAACTGGTCGTTCGACACCAACAAGGGGTACCCGTGCCCGGTGCACAAGGCGGCCCTGCAGGGCTACGGGCCGTCGGCGGTGCACCGGCGGAGCTGGGTGTTCATGGACCACTACGTGCCCTGGCCGGGGGTCCCGCGCTGGGTCCGCCCCGACGACCAGCTGTCGCTGTTCTGACGTCCTCCCCGGCGCGCTACGCGGCGCGGCCGGCGAGTGCCGTGAGGAACGCGACCACGGCCGCCGGGTCGGGCAGCCGGTAGCGGGCCCGGCTCGCGCCCGGGCCGACGCGCACCGCCACGTCGTGCGGGTCGAGCGCGGCGAACACGTCCTCGTCGGTGTGGTCGTCGCCGAGGAACACGACCGTGGTCGCACCCCGCTCGCGGCGCAACGCGGCGACGGCATCGGCCTTCGAGGTCGGGCGGGCGAGCAGTTCGACCACCGCATGACCCCGCTTGACGTGGGCGCCGGGGATCCGGGCCGCGGCCTCGACGAGGCCGGCCGTGGCCCTCTCGGCGCGCTCGGCGTCGGCCTCGCGCACGTGGAGCACCACGCTCGCGGGCTTGTCCTCGAGCCAGGCTCCCGGGCCGGCGTCGTCGGCGGCCTCGGTGGCGATCCGGCGCAGCTGGTCGAGGCGGTAGCGCTCGTCGTCGTCGAGGACCAGGTGCTCGCCGTCGGCGCCGCGGACCTCGAGGCCGTGGCTCCCGACGACGTCGATCCCGGCGGGGAACCCGAACCGTTCGACGAGGTCGCCCAGCGACCGTCCCGAGACGACGGCCACCGGCATCCGCTCGGCGAGCGTCACCAGCAGGTCGAGGACGCCCGGCGACAGCACGGCCAGATCGGCGCGTTCGACGATCGGTGCGAGCACCCCGTCGACGTCGAGGCCGAGCAGCACCGGTGTGCCCGACCGACCGACGAGCGCGGCGAGCTCGCCGGGCTCGATGGGGGTGGGGGTGGGGGTGGGGGCCACTGCGCTCACGTCCGGTCGAGCGCGTCGAGGAACCCGCGCGCCCAGTCGTTGACGGTGTGGTTGCTCACGACCTGCCGGAGTCGCTCCATGCGACTGCGGCGTTCGTGTCGGTGCATCTCGACCGCCTCGGCGATCGCGTCCTCGAGGGCCCGATCGTCGTGCGGGTTGACCAGGAGCGCGTCCTGCAGCTCGTGTGCGGCACCGGTGAACTCCGACAGCACCAGCACGCCGTCGTCGTCGAGGCGGGTGGCGACGTACTCCTTGGCGACCAGGTTCATGCCGTCGCGGAACGGCGTCACGAGCATGACGTCGCCGGCCCGGTAGAGCGGGACCAGATCGTCGAGCGGCAGCGAGCGGTACAGGTAGTGGACCACGGGGTAGCCGAGGCGGGCGTGACGTCCGTTGATCTCGCCGACGAGCTGCTCGATCTCGCGCTTCTCCTCCTGATAGGAGTCGACGCCCTCGCGGGTCGGGGTGGCGACCTGCACCAGCACGTGACGGGTGGGGTCGAGGCGGCCCTGGTCGAGCAGGTTGCCGAAGGCACGGATCCGGCTGCCGATGCCCTTGGTGTAGTCGAGCCGGTCGACGCCCAGCAGGATCACCTCGGGTTCACCGAGGCGGCTGCGGATCGAGGCGACGCGCTGGCGGGTCTGGCGACCAGCGGCGAGGGTCTCGAACTCCTCGGTGTCGATGGAGATCGGGAACGCCCCCACCGCGACCTCGTGGCCGTCGTGGCGGACCACGGCGCGCTGCTGGGTGCCGAGCATCGCGTCGTCGACGGTGTCGGCGCCGAGCAGCTCGATCGCCGCGCTCACCAGGTTGCGGACCCCGGCCGGGCTCTGGAACCCGAGCAGGTCGGCGCCGAGAAGCCCGCGCACCACCTCGTCGCGCCAGGGCAACCGGCTGAAGAGCTCGACCGGTGGGAATGGGATGTGATCGAAGAAGCCGATCCGCAGGTCGGGGCGCTGCGCCCGCAGCAGGGCGGGGACCAGCTGCAGGTGGTAGTCGTGCACCCAGACCACGGCGTTGGCCGGGGCGATGTTGGCCAGGGTGATCGCGAACCGCTCGTTGACCGTGACGTACGCGTCCCAGTCCTCGCTCTGGTAGCCCGACTCGCGCAGGGCGTCGTGGTACAGCGGCCAGAGGGTGTCGTTCGAGAAGCCCTCGTAGTAGTGCCGCACCTCGAAGGGGCTGAGCTTGACCGGGTGCAGGTCGACGCCGTCGAGCTCGAAGGGTTCGGGGGCGTCGTCGGGGATGCCGGTCCAGCCCACCCAGGTGCCGCCGCGCTCGCGCAGCAGCGGGAGGAGGGCCCGCACGAGCCCACCGGGGCTGGCCGTCCACCCACCCTCGGTCCGCATCACCGGCAGGCGGTTGGCGGCGATCACGAGTGGTCGTTCGGTCATGGTGGGGTCTCCAGGGGGTGGACGTCAGCGGATCGAATCGAGGGCCTGCTCCAGGTCGGCGACGAGGTCGGCGGCGAGCTCGATGCCCACCGACAGCCGGACGAGGTCGTCGGGCACCTCGAGGGGTGAACCTGCGGCCGAGGCGTGGGTCATGGCGCCGGGGTGCTCGATCAGGCTCTCGACCGCGCCGAGCGACTCGGCGAGGGTGAACACCGAGGTGCCGGCCGCGACCCGGCGGGCGGCCTCGCCGCCACCGCGCACCCGGAAGCTGACCATGCCACCGAAGTCGCGCATCTGCTTGGCGGCTGCCGCGTGGCCGGGGTGGTCGGGGAGCTGCGGGTAGAGGACCTGCTCGACCGCGGGATGGGAGACCAGCAGGTCGACCACCGCGCGGGCGTTCTCGCAGTGCCGGTCCATCCGCACCGCCAGGGTCTTCACGCCGCGCAGGACCAGGTAGCAGTCGAACGGGGCGGGCACGGCGCCCGCCGCGTTCTGCGTGAAGCGCAGGCGCTCGGCGAGACCGTCGTCGTCGACGGCCAGGAAGCCGCCCACCACGTCGCTGTGCCCCCCGAGGTACTTGGTGGCCGAGTGGACCACCACATCGGCGCCGAGGGTGATCGGCTGCTGCAGGTAGGGGGTGGCGAAGGTGTTGTCGACCACGACGAGGGCGCCGCGGGCGTGGGCGAGCGCGGCGATCGCCTCGATGTCGATGCAGGTGAGCAGCGGGTTGGTCGGCGTCTCGAGCCAGACCATGCCGGTGTCGGCGGGCCAGTTCGCCGAGAGCGCGTCGAGGTCGGTGAGGTCGACCGCGCTCCACGGGAAGCCGAGCGGCGACCACACCTTGGAGATCAGGCGGAACGTGCCGCCGTACGCGTCGTTGCCGAGCAGCACGCGCTGCCCGCGTCCGTCGGGCAGGTGCTGCAGCAGACGGAGCACGTTGTCTTCGGCCGCCAGACCGCTCGCGAACGCCAGTCCGTGGCGCGCCCCCTCGAGCGCCGCCACCTGGGCCTCCAG
>CAYRXQ010000020.1:0-6575 GCA_964428115.1 uncultured Ilumatobacteraceae bacterium | reverse complement strand
TCGTTGCCGAGCAGGATCCGCTGCCCCGGGCGCAGCAGGCGCAGCACGTTGTCCTCGGCGGCGAGGCCACTGGCGAAGGCCAGTCCGTGCCGGGCCTGCTCGAGCGAGGCGACGCAGGTCTCGAGGGCGGTGCGCGTCGGGTTGCCCGAGCGCGAATACTCGTAGCCCCGGTGGTTGCCGACGCCCTCCTGGGCGAACGTGGTCGACAGCGAGATCGGGACGACCACGGCGCCGGTGGCCGGATCGGGGTCCTGGCCGGTGTGGATAGCCCGGGTCTCGAAGCCCCAGCCCTCCTGGATCTCCTGCTCACCCACGGTCGATCACCCCGCCCGCGGCCGTGATGACCTCGTAGAACGCGAGGACGTCGGAGCGGGTGAGCACGCTGAGCGGGCGCCCGCCCGAGAGCACCAGCAGCGCCGGCGCGGTCTCGAGCATCGCGACGGCCCGTTCGAGCCGCTGCCCGATGCCGATGGTGGGCAGCTTGGGCCCCATGACCTTCTCGACGGTGCTGTGGATGGCCGAGGGATCGCGCTGGATGGTGGCCATCAGCTCGAGCTCGTCGACCGAGCCCATCACCTCGGCCGCCGCGAACGGCGGTGTGTTCTTGCAGACCGGGAGCTGGCTGACGTCGTTGGCCCGCATGCGCTCGATCGCGATGCGCACGGTCTCGGCGGGGTTGACGTACAGCAGGGTGTCGAGGTGCTCGGCCCGGGTGTCGAGCACGGCGCCCACGCACTGGTCGCATTCGCGCAGGAAGCCGAAGTTGGCCATCCACTCGTCGTCGAACACCCGCGACAGGTAGCCGCGGCCGGAGTCGGGGTTGAAGATCACCACCAGGTCGTCGGGCCCGGCCTGCTTGGCGACGCGGATCGCGGCGGCCGCCGCGGTGCCGCCCGACCCGCCGATGAGGATCCCCTCGGTGCGGCTGATCCGTCGGGCCGTGAGGAAGCTCTCCTCGTCGCTGATCGGGATCACCTCGTGGTAGAGGCTCGGATCCCAGGCCGCCGGGAAGAAGTCCTCGCCGACGCCCTCCACCAGGTAGGGCCGGCCCGAGCCGCCCGAGAACACCGAGCCCTCGGGGTCGGCCGCGATGATCTTGATGTCGGGGTTCTTCGACTTCAGGTACCGGGCGGTGCCGGTGATCGACCCGCTGGTGCCGGCGCCGGCCACGAAGTGGGTGATGCGCCCGGCGGTCTGCTCCCACAGCTCGGGCCCGGTGGTGAGCTCGTGGGCCCTCGGGTTGTTGGGGTTGGCGTACTGGTTGGGCCGGAACGCGTGCAGCTCGTGGGTCAGCCGCTCGGCGACCTTGTAGTAGCTGGTGGGATCGTCGGGCTCGACCGCCACCGGGCAGACCACGACCTCGGCGCCGTAGGCCCGCAGGAGCGAGACCTTCTCGGGCGCCACCTTGTCGGTCATCACGAACACGCACTGGTAGCCGCGCTGGGCGGCCACGATCGCGAGGCCGACGCCCGTGTTGCCACTGGTCGGCTCGACGATGGTGCCACCGGGCTGGAGCAGCCCGTCGCGCTCGGCGGCCAGGATCATCTCGAGGGCCGGCCGGTCCTTGGCCGAGCCGCCCGGGTTGGTCGTCTCCATCTTCATGGCCAACACGCAGGGCAGCTGCTCGAGCTCCATCGTGCGCTTCATGCGCACGAGCGGTGTGTGGCCGATGAGGTCGAGCACCGAGTCCGCGATCTGCGTGCCGGCCAGCCGTGGGTCGGGCGAGGGCGAGGGCATGCGGTGGAGCGTACCCCCGTCGGTCCCGCGGGGTCAGGGGCGGTCGTCAGGGGGCGACGAGCGGGCGTCGAGCGCGCAGGCGACGTCCCAGCGCGACCGCGGTGAGGGTGAGGAAGAAGATCACCACCGAGGCGAGCGCCATCGACGCGCCGGCCGCGGTGCCGTGGTGGTAGCTCGCGAGCAGGCCGACGACGGCGGCCACCGAGCCGAGCAGCACGGCCACGATCATGATGACCGGGACCCGACGGGCGACGAGGGTGGCAGTCGCCGGTGGGGCCACCAGGAACGCGAACACCAGCAGGTTGCCGACGGTCGCGAAGGAGCCGACGATCGAGACCGTGACCAGCGCGAGGAGCGCGGCGTGGGCGAGCCGCGGCCGCAGCCCGAGCATGCGGGCGAGGGTCTCGTCGAAGGTGGTGACGAGCAGCGAGCGGTACAGGAGCACCACGCCGCCGACGACGACCACGGCCACCACGAGCTGGCGCAGCAGCTCCTCGCGCTGCACGCCGGTGATCGACCCGAACAGGAATCGGTTGAGGTCGCCGGTGTAGGAGGCCCGACCGGTGGACATGATCACCACCGCGAGGGCGAGGAATCCCACGAAGAGCACCCCGATCGAGGTGTCGTCGGGGAGCGGAGAGTGCGAGCGGACCAGGCCGATGCCGGCCACCATCACCGCCGCGGCCACGAACGCGCCGATCGTGGTGCTCTGCCCGAGCAGGAAGGCGATCGCGATGCCCGGGAGCACCCCGTGGGCGAGCGCGTCGCCGAGGAAGCTCATGCCGCGCAGCACCACCCAGGTGCCCACCACCGAGGTCGAGATCGCCGCCAGCAGCCCGCCCCACAGCGCATCGCGCATGAACGGGTTGTCGAGGAAGGGCTCGACCCACCAGCTCCACGGGTCGGTCAGGGCGCCCACGGTCGCGAACGTACCCGGTGGGCGGTGTGGTGCCCGGTGCGGCGCCGGCGGTTCAGGATCCGCCGCCGAGCGCCTCGGCCACGAGGCGGGCGTTGGTGACGGTGAGCTCGGTGAGGGTCGCGGCACCCGAGTCGGGACCGGCGAGGGCGTCGGTGAACAGGGTGACCACGGTGACGCCGTCGAGTCGGGCGGCCAGCGCGTCGGCGTCGCTCGAGGCCTGCAGATCCTCGGCGAAGATCGCCGGGACCCCGAGCTCGGTGATGAGATCGGCCAGCTCGGCGAGGTCGGCGGCGTTCGGCTCGGCCAGGGTGGACCCGCCCGGGATCACGGCGCCGACCAGCTCGAAGTCGTGGCGGTCGGCGAAGTAGCCGAGGGCCTCGTGGTTGGTCACGAGCAGGCGCTGGGCCGGGGGCACGGTGGCCAGCAGCGCCTCGGCCTCGGCGTCGGCTGCGGTGAGCAGGCTCGTGTACTCGGCCACGCAGTCGTCGACGACTGCCGGGTCCATCCCGCCGGCCACGAGCGCCTCGCCGATCGCCGGGAGCGCTCCGACGACGCGGGTCACGTCCATCCAGACGTGCGGGTCATCGCCCTCGTGGTCGTGCTCGTCGTGGTCCTCGTCCACCCCGTCGGCGTGGTCGTCCTCGTCGGCATGGTCTTCGTCGTCGGCATGGTCTTCGTCCTCGTGGCCGGCGCCGTCGAAGGGGATCGTCTCGATGTGGTCGGTGAGGTGGAGGACCGGCACGCCCTCGGCCTCGACCGCCTCGAGGGTGTCCACGAGGGCCTCCTCGAGGTCGAGCCCGTTGGCCACGACGAGGGCGGCGCCGGCGAGCACCTCCCGGTCCTGCAGCGAGGGCTCGAAGGCGTGGGGGTCGCCGCCGGTGGGGATCAGGGCCCGGACCTCGACGCTGTCGTCGCAGGCCACGTTGCGCACCACGTCGGCCCAGATCGAGGTGGTCGCGACCACCACGGGGCGATCGGCGTCGGCGGTGTCGTCACTGCCACACGCGGCCAGGGCGAGCCCGGCCACGGCGAGGAGCGCCAAGGGCGTCGAGGCGGGCAGGGTGCTGCGGTACCGTCGCTGTGTCATCTCGCGTCCTCCGTCGGGCCTCGTCCGGGCGGGGGAGCCCGGCGAACGACGGAATTATACTGAGAGTCATTCCCATGTCCACCACCACCACCACCACTCCCGCTGACCCACCGCCCGACGTGACGGTCGAGCTCGACGGTGTCTCGGTCCGGTACGGGGAGGTCGAGGCGCTGGCGCCGACCTCGTTGGCGTTCTCGGGGGGTACCTCCACCGCGCTCGTCGGGGCGAACGGCAGCGGCAAGAGCACGGTGCTCAAGGTGTTGGCGGGGCTCGTCCGGCCGGCGACCGGGGTGGTGCGCCGCGGCGAGGGCATCGAGGCGGCGTTCGTCGCGCAGCAGCACGGGCACCACCGGTGGATGCCGCTCACGGTGCGCGAGGTGCTCCGGATGGGGTGCTATCGCCGAGCCCGTCTGCTGGGCCGGGTGCACCGATCCGACCTGGCGCAGCTCGACGTCGCCGCCGAACGGCTCGAGGTCGTCGACCTGCTCGACCGCGGGTTCGGTGAGCTCTCGGGCGGGCAGCGTCAGCGGGCGCTCGTGGCGCAGGCGCTGATCGGGTCACCGCGCCTGGTGCTGTTCGACGAGCCGATCACCGGGCTCGATCTCGCCAGCCAGGCCACGATCCTGCGGGTGATGGCCGAGGAGGCCCGCGACGGCGCGACGGTGGTGTTCTCGACGCACCACCTGGCCGAGGCCCGTCGTGCCGACCGGGTGGTGCTGCTCGCCGGGCGCGTGCTGGCCGACGGTTCACCGACCGAGGTGCTGCGGCCCGATCTGCTCGTGGCGGCCTTCAGCGGCCGGGTGCTCGAGCTCGACGAGCAGTCGCTGCTGCTCGACGACCACGGCCACGGGGTGGAGGATCCGTAGGCAGTTCGTCAGCCGGCGGTGGGGTCGACCGCGCCGTGGTCGTCGCAGTGCAGGCCGTGCGGATGGTGCAGGTGCCCGTCGACGAGGTAGTCGACGTGGTCGCCGTGGGGGACGGCGGTGTGCCCGCAGCCGCGCCCGTGGGTGTGGCCGGGATCGTGGTCACCGCAGGGGTGCCCGCCGGTGCAGTCGGCGGGGTGATCGGGGCAGACGCACAGACGGTGCTCGTCGACGTGGCCGTCGGGCTCCACGTGGTGCAGGTGTCCGTCGTGGGCGTAGTCGACGTGCCCCTCGTGGACCACCGGCGGGTGCCCGCACCCCGGACCGTGGACGTGATCGGCATGATCAGCCGGGTCGTGGGCGTGCACCGGATCGGCGGCCTGGCGGGCGTGACCGCGGCGGAGTCGGAAGGTGGAGCGCAGTGACATGGCGGGCATCTCCATGATGCCACGGCGCACGGCGACGCGGACGTCCGGCGCCGATCGTCACCAGGACGTGACGATCAGCCCCACGCCGAACACGGCGAACAGCACCGCGGAGCCGATGCGCGTGGCGCGCTCGGGCAGTCGTGCACCGAGGAAGCGCCCGACGAGCACGCCGATCGCGCCGGCCAGGAAGATGCCGATCGTCGCCCCGATCCACACCAGGACCGGGTTGCCGCGCGCCGCGAGGGTGGCGGTGGCGAGCATCGTCTTGTCGCCCAGTTCGGCCACGAACATCGCGCCAGCCACCGACATCACGATGCGGCCCTCGGCGAGGATGCCGAGCTTGGGTGTGGGGCCGTCGTCGAGCTGTGCCTCCTCGCCCTGATCCTGATCGGCGTCGTCGTCGCCCGACCACAGGGTCCAGGCGGCGAAGAGGAGGAACAGCACGCCGCCGCCCAGGCCGATGGCACGGGTCGGCAGCGCCGTGCCGAGCAGCCCGCCGATCAGCACCGAGAGCAGGTTCGTGGCGATGTAGGCGAGCGCGACGCCGGTGAGCACGGGGGCGAGGCGGTGCCGGGCGCCGAAGCCCAGGGCGACGAGCTGGGTCTTGTCGCCCAGTTCGGCGACGAACACGATCGCGAGCGCGGAGAGCAGCGAGGACATCGAAGTGATGCGACCTGCCCGGCGTCAGCCGAGGGCCGGGATCTGCTGGGTGATGCAGTGGATCCCTCCGCCGCCGTGCGCCAGGACGGCACCCACGTCGAGGCCGATCACCTCGCGGCCCGGGTGGTGCTCGCCGATGAGGGCGAGCATGTCGTCGTCGGCCGGATGCCCGCACACCGGCACCAGGACGAACCCGTTGCCCAGGTAGTAGTTGAGGTACGGAACGACGACGCGGGCGCCCGCGATCTCGGTGAAGGGGAGCACGGGGATCTCGACGACCTCGATCGGCTCGCCGCGGGCGTCGAGCGCGCCGCGGGCCCAGCGCAGGTTGACGTCGCAGCGCAGGTGATCGGCTTCGTCGGGGTCGTCGCATCCCTGGATCAGGAGCACGCCGGGCGCCGCGAACGCGGCGACGTTGTCGACGTGGCCGTCGGTGTCGTCGTCGAGGGCCAGGCCGTGGGGCAGCCACACGATCTCGCGCACCCCCAGCTCGCGCTGGACCACCTGCTCGATCTCGACGCGGCTCATCGACGGGTTGCGGTTGGGGTGGAGCAGGCACTGGGTGGTGGTGACGAGCGTGCCGGCGCCGTCGACGGTGATCGACCCGCCCTCGAACACCATCGGCACCGTGCGCACTTCGTCACCACGGTGCGACGCGTACCGGCTCGCGATCTTCGCGTCGTCGTCGAAGGGGAGGAACTTGCCGCCCCAGGAGTTGAAGATCCAGTCGGTCGCGACGAGCCGTGACGTGCCGTCGGACCGGGCCTCGTGGACGTAGATCGGTCCGCTGTCGCGGAACCAGGAGTCGTCGATCGCGAGCTCCACGACCTCGATCGGGTGCGCGGTGCCACCGCAGGCCTCGGTGGCGCGCTCGCCCTGGC
>CAYRXQ010000019.1:0-24435 GCA_964428115.1 uncultured Ilumatobacteraceae bacterium | reverse complement strand
GCGACGGAGCCCCGCCGGTGGGGCGGGGCTCCGTCGTCCAGGGGATCATGTCTCGGTCGACCCGCACCGGGCGGACGACCGATCGCGGTGTCAGGCGTGCAGCTTGCGGAGGTGGATCACTCCGGCGACCACGAGGATGGCCATGACGCCGGCGCCGATGAAGGCGGCGATGGCGGCGATGCCGGAGATCTGGCCGATGGTCGACCAGGCGTAGGCGCTGAGCAGCAGGCCGCGGAGCGTCTCACCCTTGAAGGTGGTGTCGCGCTCGGCGTTGGCGGCGGCGAGCTCGCCCTGCAGTGCCTCGATCTCCTCCTGGGGAGCACCGGCCTCCTCGGCCGCGGTCACCGCGGCGCGGGCCTCGCGGACCACGGCGCCCTGCTCGGCGTAGGTCAGCTCGGGCAGGTGACCGTTGATGAAGCTGGCGTAGGCCTCGGCGTGCTCACCGGTGGTGACCTGCTCGCCGGCGAACTTCACCAGATCGTCACGGCCCTCCTCGAGGAGCGCCTCCTCGCTCGAGAAGAAGATCATCTGCGAGGACAGCTCGTCGTAGACGTAGTCGTTGGAGAAGTTGGCGCCCCAGGTCAGCAGTCCGCCGGCGACGGCCAGGACGACGGCGACGACGGCGCCGAGCCAGATCAGCACCGAGTCGATGGTGCGGCGGTTGATCTTGACGACCTTCTCGGGGACCGGGGCCGGGTCGACGACCTCGGATTCCATCACTGCGCTCATGGTGTGTCCTCCTGGCCCATCGGGCCGGTTCTGCCGAGCTTCCTCTCGGACTTGTGAGGCACGGTACCGAAGGGCCCCGCGACGGTCACCGGGGCATGGGTCCCATCCAGCGGGACTTCCGGCCCTATTTCGTGCAGACGCAATGATCCGCCGCGCAAGCGATGGCACGCCGCTCAGTTCGGGACCTTCGGCCCCTTGCATTCCGCGGCCCCCGGCGCGAAAGTGACCTTGCCCGTGAGATGAGCAATCGGGATCCAGTCCCCCGGCCGTGCGCAAGTGCGATCGGGGCTCCTGATCCGAGCCATTCCCCGCTATCGGGATCCATCTCACGGGCCTTGTCGCGTCCGCGCCCTGCTCGCCAGGCTCCGGTACGACCGATGGCCCTGGAGCGACCGATCAGGCCCGTCGGACCGTGACCGGGATCCCTGTCATGTGCGCCTGGCTCGACAGCGGCTCGAAGCTCCCGGCGCCCACCGGCAGCAGGGCGTTGGGGTTGGCCCCCGGGGCGGCGCTGGCGACCCGCAACGAGGGGCTCAGGCGGTGCCCGCCGCCGTGCACCATCGACACGACGCCCGGCAGGAGCGCATCGTCGAGCTCGACGACGGTCTCGACGGCACCGTGGTCGTTCTCGACCACCACCGGGACGCCGTCGGCCAGCCCGAGGGCGGTGGCGTCGGCGGGGTGCATCGACACCGGGTTCTCGGGTCGGCCCGCGCGGTGCATCGCCGGCACGTTCGCGAACCACGAGTTGTGCATCCACGCATCGCGTCGGTGGATCAGGCGCAGCCCACCCGCGGCGACGTCGCGCTCGGTCTCGGCGAACAGGTCGTGGCACCGCTCGATCGCCTCGGCGAAGGCCGGAGGGCAGCAGTCGACCCGTCCGTCGGTGGTGTGCACCTGCCGGTCGTAGAACGTCCCCGGCGTGGGCGGGGCGACGAGCACCGGGCCGGGCGTCGCCTGCAGCTCGCCGAGGTCGAGATCGGCACCGCGCGCCAGCATGTGCCGGTACTTCTCCCAGGGGTCGGGATGCTCCTGGTCGAGCAGCGACGGGTGCCCGAGCTCGGCGAGCAGCCGGTGGGCGATCCACCACTCGGGCCGGCGCTCGGCCGCTGGTGCCACCACCGCCGGGGTGTACTGCGCGAACGGCGTCGCACTGGTGCCGATGTTGACCACGTTGAGGTCGTCGCGCTCGTACATGTCGGTGGCCGGGAGGACCACGTGGGCGTGCTCGGCCGTGGCGTTGGGGTAGATGTCGATCACCACGAGCAGGTCGAGTTGCTCGAAGGCCTTCCGCAGCCGCTCCTGGCCGGCGATCGACAGCAACGGGTTGCCACTCACCACGATCATGGCCCGCACCGGGCGCTCGGCGTCGAGGATCGCGTGGGACATGAGGGTCCCGGGCAGGGAGCCCCGCCGCAGCCGCCCGAACTCGGTGTCGACGTAGCCCTGCTCGGGCACGCCCGCGCCCGATCGGGCGTTGGGGTAGAACCCGTCGCTCTTGAGGTTGCCGCCCTCGGCGTCGAGCCGACCGGTGACGAACGACAACATGTGGACGAGCCAGTACGCGAGGGTCCCCTGCCGACCCATGTTCAGCCCGGTCGACGCGTGCACCGAGGCGCGCGGGGTGGCGACCCAGGCGGCAGCCAGCTCGCGGATCGCCTCGGCAGGCACCGCGGTGACCTCGGCGACACGATCGGCCGGGTAACCCGTGAGGAAGCGCCGCAGCTCCTCGACGCGGGTGCCGTGGCGACGGAGGACCTCGGCGTCGAAGCCCCCGAGCCGGTCGATCTCGTGGAGGAGCGCGGCGAGGAACCACACGTCGGTGTCGGGGCGGATCTGCAACGTGTCGCCGACACCGCGCTCGGGTGTCTCGATCCGGCGCGGGTTGACGAACACGAACCGGGTACCGGCCGCGGCGGCGCGGCGCATGGTGCCGAGCACGTTCGGGATCGACCAGAAGCTGGCCTGCGAGGCCCGTGGGTTCTCGCCGATCACGATGCACAGGTCGGTGTGCTCGACGTCGGGGATCGGGTGCACGTTGGAGGAGCCGAACACGGCCTCGCTGGCGACGAACTTGTTCGCGCAGTCCTGGGTGCCCGACGAGAAGGTCCGCCGGACGCCGAGGGCGCGCAGCAGGGCACCGGTGTGGATCGTGCCGAGGGCGTTGAACGCCATCGGGTTGCCGATGTAGGCCGCGACGGCGTCGTCACCGTGCTCGGCGGTCACCGCGCGCAGCCCGGTGGCGATCTCGGCCATCGCCTCGTCCCACGACACGTCGCGCCACGTGCCGTCGACCGCGCGCACCCGCGGGTGATCGAGACGGTCGGGGTCGCGGTGGACGTCGACGGCCGCGAGGCCCTTGCGGCAGGCGAAGCCCTCGGTGACCGCGTGATCGCGGTCGGGGGTGAGCTTGGCCAGTCGACCGTCCTCGCCGACCTCGGCGATCAGGCCGCACGAGGGCTCGCAGATCCGGCAGAACGTGCGCACGTGCATCGCCCGACCGTACCCACCGGTGATCGCCGCGTTCGGAGCGGAGCCGGTCACCAGCGGTTGCGCGCCTCCTCGGCGAAGCCGTGGATCCCGCCGAGCTCGTGGCGCGTGCCGTCGTCGTCGCGGATCGTGCCGCTCCACGTGCCGAAGCACTGGTGGACCTCCATCGACAGCACGCCGAGGCTGGTCCGATCGTGACGGTCGTAGGTCGGGGTGAGCACCACGTCGACCTGGTCGGAGTCGGGGGTCCGGACGTGCCACGGGCTCATCGGGTCATCCCAGGAGTAGTCCCACACCAGGGTCTCCCCCAGCTTGCTGAGCCGACCGTCGACGCACAGGGCGTTCTCGGTGGCGCCGGTGCCGTCGGTCCACTTCCCGCCGAACTGCAACCCGATCACGGCGCCGGTCTCCGAGCGTCCCTGCGCGGCCGCCCAGTTCCATCGGTTCGAGTAGCGCCAGATCCCTCGGCCCAGGTCGAGTACGCCCCAGGCATCGCCGCCGCGACCGAACGTCCAGGTCCGCGAGCCCAGCCGGATCGTGCCGGTGGCCGGTCGCGCCGTGTGCTTGGAGGTGTACTGGAAGCGGCGGTCGCTCCAGGGCACCACCACGCTCATCGTCTCGTGGCCGGCGGGTCGGTCGACGAGCACGTCGACCGAGACCGCGTGCTCCGAGCCGGGATGCCCGCCGCTCGCCCGCAGGCGGGTGTGGCCGACAGCCTCGTGGAGCTCGATGTCGTAGCGGCGGCCAAGCGCCCGCATCGTGCCCGTGCACGGCAGCTCGGGGAGGGCCATGCCGCGGCCCAGCGGCCGCATGGTGCCCGCCGACCCGGTCGCACCGGTGGCACGGTCGAGGACCCAGACGCTGGCGACGCCGAGGTAGTCGACATCGGCGTAGGTGATCGAGGCGATCACCTCGGGGGTGATCACGCACCAGTAGTCCCAGCGCTTCCGGCGCCCCCACGGCCCGCGCAGGTTGGCGCGGTGCAGGGGTGTCCGCGACCAGCCGCGCGCCGCCGGGAGCAGTCTCCCGGCGGCGTCGCAGAGGTCGACCGGTTCGGTGAGCTCGGGTTCCTCGGTCACCCGAACGGGCTCAGGCGAGCAGCTTGGCCTTCTGGGCCTGGAATTCGCCCTCGTCGATGACACCGCGGTCGCGCAGGTCGGCGAGCTTGGCGAGCTGATCGACCGAGCTGCTGCCGGAGGTCGCAGCGTCCTGCACGTAGGCGCGGAACGCATCCTCCTGGGCGCGTGCCTTGGCGACCTCGCGCTCACCCATGCCCTTGCCGCGGGCGATCACGTAAATGAACACGCCGAGGTACGGGAAGAGCACCACCACGAGCAGCCAGATCGCCTTGGCGACGCCACCGAGGTCGTCGCTGCGGAAGATGTCCATCACGACGCGGAACACCAGGATCAACCACAGGATCCAGATGAAGAACCACATCATCGTGAGGAAGGCCCCCAGCAGGGGGAAGTTGTATGCGAGCACGTATCACTCCGTTCGTCCGGCGCTCCGCACGGTGCGGCGCGTCCGAGTGTGCTGATCCGCGGCCGTCCCGCACGCGGGACCTCCGACGATCGTCGCGGCACGCTACCGCTGGCCCGGGTGACGCCACGTCACCCCAACCGGGTGAACCACACGGCCGCGGAAGCGGCTCGCGGACACGCGGCGAGCACCGCTCGACGACGCTCCGCCCGTGCTCTCGACGCACTCCGAACGGGCCGGGAACGGGCTCAGACGGCGACGGGTGAGCCCGGGCCGAGCGGGAGCCCGAGCAGCCACCAGGCGATGAACAGCAGGATCCAGGCCACTGCGATGAACAGCACGTACGGCAGCATCAGCGCCACGATCGTGCCGATGCCGGCCTTGCGCTGGTAGCGCTGGGCGATGGTCACGATGAACGGCAGGTAGACCATCAGGGGCGTGATCACGTTGGTCGGTGAGTCGCCGATCCGGTAGGCGGCGAGCACCGTCTGGGGCGCCACGCCCAGTCGGACGAAGATCGGGATGAACACCGGGGCGAAGATCGCCCACTTGGGCACGACGCCCGGGATGATGATGTTCAGCATGATGATCACCAGGATCATCCCGATCAGCAGGGGCAGTGCGCCGAAGCCGGCCGACTCGAGCATCCCGGCCAGCTCGACGGCCGCCACGCGGGGCATGTTCGTGTAGTTGAAGAACGCGATGAACTGGCTGATCATCAACAGCATGAAGACCAGGCCGGCCAGGCCGGCGAAGGTCTGCGTGACGCCCTGGATCACGTCTGCGCTGCTCGTGATGGTCTTGGCGCCGACGCCGTAGGCGATGCCACAGGCCAGGAAGATCAGCGTGATCAGGAAGATCAGGCTCGCCATGAACGGGGTGGCGCCGATGATGTCGCCGGTCGTGGCGTCGCGCAGCGGGGCGCCCGACGGGAGCGTCATCACCAGGATGAAGGCGACCATGCCGAGCAGGGCGTAGAAGGAGTAGCGGAGGCCCTTGGCCTCGGCGGCCGCGCCCTCGGGATCGTCGGAGGGGTCGGCGGTGGCGGCCACGAACGCCGGATCGCCCTCGACCGGGTCGTAGGCGCCGAGGCGGGGCTCCACGATCCGCTGGGTCACCACCACGGCCACGATCGCCAGCACGATCGACGACACGATGCTGAAGTAGTAGTTGGCCGTCACCGTGATCGGCTCGGCATCGGTCAGCCCGATCGCCTCGTTGGTGATCTCGGTGAGCATGCTGTCGATCGGGGTGATCAGCACGTTCACGGCGAAGATCGCGCTCACGCCCGCATAGGCCGCTGCCAGGCCGGCGAGCGGGTGGCGCCCGAGCGACACGAAGGCCGCGGCGGCGAGCGGGATGAGGATCAGGTACCCGGCATCGGAGGCGACGCTGGCGAGGACGCCCACGAAGATGATGAAGAAGGCGATCAGCCCGGCCGGGGCGACGGCCACCAGCTTGCGGATCAGGGCCGCCATCAGCCCGGCCTTCTCGGCCACGCCCACGCCGGCCATCGCCACGAAGGTCACGGCGACCACGGCGAACCCGGCGAAGTTGTTGACGAACGAGGAGAAGACGAACCGCAGGCCGTCGACCGACAGCAGGCTCTCGACCGCGAAGGTCTGCTCGGAGAGGATGTAGTCCGGGATCGTGGCTTCCTGCTGGGTGTAGACGTCGTAGGCCATGATCGACCCGCCGAGCGCGTCGCGCAGGTCGCGCAGCTCCTGGATCGGCACCGGCACGGCGACCGTCTCGGTGACGCTCACGTCGAACGCGGCGAGGATCGCCGACAGCACCGCCACGAAGGCGATGAGGTACAGGAACATGATCACCGGGTGCGGGACCTTGTTCCCCAGCCGCTCGATCCCGTCGAGGAAGCGGCCCCCCGATGCCTGCTCGTCGGGGACGGTGGCGGCCTCGGCCATGGCTCAGCCCACCCAGTCGCGGAGCATGCGGGTCACCAGGCGGACACCGGCTCCGGTGCCACCCCGAGCGTGGTACGGCTTCTTGGCCGTGTCGAGCCAGGCCGTGCCGGCGATGTCGAGGTGGGCGAAGGGGTGCTCACCGACGAACTCGGCCAGGAAGGCACCGGCGGTGATCGAACCGGCGGCCCGGCCGGCCAGGTTCTTGATGTCGCCGACGTCGCCCTTGATCATCTCGCGGTAGTCGTCCCACAGCGGCAGCTGCCACGCCCGGTCACCCGAGGCCTCGCCCGCCGCCAATACCCGGTCGGCCAGTGCCTGGTCGGTGGCGACCACCCCGGTGGCATGGTTGCCGAGCGCAACGATGACCGCACCGGTGAGGGTGGAGAGCTCCACGATCGCGTCCGGCTCGTAGCGCTGCGCGTAGAACAGGCCGTCGGCGAGGATGACGCGGCCCTCGGCATCGGTGTTGAGGATCTCCATGGTGATGCCACTGAGCGAGGTGATGACGTCGCCGGGTCGATACGACCGGCCGCTCGGCATGTTCTCGGCCGAGGGCACGAGCCCGACCAGGTGCACCGGGAGACCGAGCTCGGCGACCGCCTGCACGGTGCCGAACACGGCGGCCGATCCGCCCATGTCGTTCTTCATGTTGACCATGCCGTCCTCGGGCTTGATGTTGAGCCCGCCCGAGTCGAAGGTGAGGCCCTTGCCCACCAGGCAGATCGTCGGGACGCCCTCGAGATCGGCGCCGTACTCCATGACGATGAACCGGGGCGGGGCATCGGAGCCCTGGCCCACGGCGAGGATCCCGCCGAACCCCTCGGCCGCGAGGCGCTGTTCGTCGAACACGGTGACCTGCACGCTCGGCACCCGCTCCCCCAGGGCCACGGCCTCGTCGGCCAGCAGGGGCGGCGTCTTGAACATCGGCGGTCGGTTGACGAGGTCGCGTGCGAGCACGACCCCGCCGGCGACGGTCGCGCCGATCGCGAGCCCGACCGCCAGATCCTCGGTGTCGGCGACCACGAGCACCTCGACGGTGCCCACGTCGCGACGCTGCTCGTCGGTGAGGCGGGTCTGGTGCTCGGTGTAGCGATAGGCGCCGAGGATCAGGCCCTCGGCGAGCGCCTCGCCGAGGGCAGCGGCCGGCAGCGGCAGGGCGCCCGCGAAGCCCACCGTGATCGCCTCGACCCCGGCCTCCCGGGCCCGACGGACGGCCGAGGCCGCGGCCTGTCGCACGCGCTCGGCATCGGTGGTCGACCGGTCGCCCAGACCGGCCAGGAGCACCCGTGTCGGGCGGGCCGCACCGCCCGGATACAGCAGGACGAGCTGGTTGGGGGCCGCGGTCACATCGTCGGCCGCGACGAGCGGCGCGAGCGCTGCGGGGAGCGGCTCGCCGGCCTGGAGGAGCACCACCGCGAGCGGGGTCTCCTGTTCGAGCACGTTGCCGGTGGTGGCTTGGATCTGCACGACTGCTCCTCGGGGGCGGGGACGCTGGACGGGTGACTGTAGTGACGCGGCCAGGGCCACGACGGCGGGCCTCACGGGCGTGACATGACGACGATCGGACAGATGATGCTGAGCCACATCGCCGCGGGCCACACCCGGTGCGGGTGGAGCTGACCGGTCACCCTCACCGGGTGTACCTGCGATCGCGGGGCGACTCCTAGCGTGCGGGCGCATGTCCGACATGGCGATCACCTTCAGCGTGCTCGGGGGCGTGGTCGTGCTGTTCGTGTCGAACCGCTTCCCGGTGGAGCTGGTGGCCGTCGCAGCGGCGCTCACCCTGTGGGCGACCGGGGTGCTCGAGCTCAACCAGAGCCTCGCCGGCTTCGGCGATGCGAGCGTGGTGTTCATCGCCACGCTGTTCGTGGTCAGCGAAGGCCTCGACGCCACCGGTGTGACCGCCTGGGCGGGACAGCAACTCATCGGACGGGTGGGGACGAGCCGGACCAGGCTGGTGGTCTGGATGATGCTGCTGGTCGCTGCTCTGACCGCGCTGATCAGTGTCAACGGCGCGGTGGCTGCGCTCCTGCCGATGGTGGTCGTCCTGGCCGTCAAGCTCGGTCACCTGCCGTCGAAGCTCCTGATGCCCCTGGCCTTCGGCGCCCACGCCGGTTCCATGCTGGCCCTCACCGGCACCCCCGTGAACGTGATCGTCTCCGACGCCGTCGAGGACGCGACCGGCGATCCGCTGTCGTACTTCGAGTTCGCGCTCGTCGGCGTGCCGTTGCTCGTGGGGACGATCGCGATCGTCGTGCTCCTGGGTGAACGGCTGCTCCCCGACCGACACCCCGACGAGATCTCGGTCGACCTGAGCCAGCACGCCACCACGCTCGCCCGCCAGTACGCGCTCCACGAGGGCGTGGTGCGGTTCCGCGTCCGGGCCACGTCGCCGCTGGTCGACACGACGCGCGCCGATCTCGACCAGGTCCTCGATGCCGAGACGAGGATCCTCGGTGTGCAGCGCGGCACCGGCCGCACCGTCGTCCCCGCCGAGGCGCCGATCCGCGCCGACGACGTGATCGTCGTGCAGGGCCCCGAGGCCTCGATCGCCGGACTCGCGGACGATCTCGACCTGGCGTTCCGGTCCACCCTCCCCGAGCCGGATCTCGCCTCGGCGCTGATCAACCGCGAGTACGGCGCGGCCGAGGTCGTGATCCCGCCCCGGTCGGCCGCCATCGGCACCCGGGTGTTCCCGGGGATGACCACCAGCAGCGGCGACCTGGTGATCCTCGCCGTGGAGCGCCGCGGGCAGGACCAGGGCGCACGGGTCACGAGCCTCGAGGCCGGTGACACGCTCCTGCTCCAGGGAAGCTGGGACGCCCTCGACACCCAGATCGAGCGCGACCCCGAGGTGCTCGCCGTCGAGTCCCCGCTCGACATCCGCCGCCAGGCCGTCCCGCTCGGCCCCCGTGCCGGCGGTGCGGTCGCCGTGCTCGCAGGGATGGTCGTGCTGCTCGCGACCGGCGCCGTTCCCGCCGCCGTGGCCGGGCTGCTGGCGGCCGCGGCGATGATCCTGCTGCGCGTCGTCACGGTGGAGCAGGCGTACCGCAGCGTCTCGTGGACCACCGTGGTGCTCGTCGGAGCCATGATCCCGCTGTCCACCGCCATGCAGGTCACCGGGGCGGCCGAGGAGATCGCCCAGGGCCTGGTCCGCGTCGTCGGCGACGGCAGCCCCTACCTGCTCGCGGCCGGGCTGTTCCTCGTGACCATGGTGCTCGGCCAGCTCATCAGCAACATGGCGACCGCGCTCATCGTGATCCCGATCGCGGTGTCCACGGCCCTCGAGACCGGCGTCCAGCCGACACCGCTGCTGATGGCGGTCAACGTGGCAGCCGCGGCAGCATTCCTGACACCGGTCGCCACACCGGTCAACATGATGGTGATGGGCCCCGCCGGCTACCGATTCACCGACTACTGGAAGCTCGGCATCGTGCTCATGACCTGGTTCTTCCTCATGTCGATCTTCCTCGTCCCCGTCATCTGGTCGTTCTGACCGAGCACTGCTCGCCCACCACGGCGACACCGTCGCCCCGAAAGGACCCACCGTGTCGGACATCATCATCGGCCTGCTCGCCGTCGCCGTCGGCGCGCTCATCGCGGCGCGCGGCTACCTGGCCATGCGGCTCATCATCCCGATCTGGGGCGCGTTCACCGGCTTCTTCGTCGGCGCCGGCGTGGTCGACGCGATCACCGGCGACGGCTTCCTCGGCTCGGTCCTCTCCTGGATCGTGGGGTTCGCCGTCGCACTGCTGTTCGCGCTCGTCGCCTACCTGTACTACGAGCTCTCGGTCGTGATCGCGATGGGGGCCATCGGCTTCTCCATCGGCACCGCGGCGATGGTCGCGATCGGGGTGTCCTGGTCGTGGGTGATCGTGCTCGTGGGCGTGCTGGCCGGATTGTTCCTCGCCGCGGTGGCGATCGTCGGCGACCTGCCGATGGTGCTGCTGATGGTCCTCACGGCCCTCGCCGGGGCGAGCACGGTGGTGTTCGGCCTCATGCTGCTGGGCGGGGTCATCGACCTCGCCGACCTCGACTCGACGGCCACCACGCAGGCCGTGGACGACGACTGGTGGTGGTACCTCATCGCCGTGGGCGTGGTGATCGTCGGCATCGTGGCCCAGCTCCGCTCGCTCACCAACCTGCGCACCACGATGCGCCAGCAGTGGGCCGAGGACGGCGGTCGTCAGCTGCGCGCCGGGTGAGCGCCGTGACGCCCGCCGACCCCATCGACTCCGTCGACCCCATCGAGTCCGTCGACCCCGTCGACGCCGTCACCCCGGACCCGCCACGGGTGGGCCCGCGGCTGTTCGCCACCAACGCCGACGAACCGCGGGCACGGCGCGCCGGGGACGTCCTGCAACTCATCGGCGCGGCGATCCTGGCGGTCGCGCTCTCGAGCGCGGCTGATCCGCTCCCGACCTTCGTCCGCAACCTGGATCGGCTGCTCACCGGCCTCCCCGCGGTGCTCGACCCGGTCTGGCAGGTGCTCGCCGATCTGCTCCCCGTGCTCGCGATCGTGGTGGCACTGGCGAGCCTGGTCCGTCGGCGCTGGACCGTCACCCGCGACCTGCTCGCCTCGGCACTGCTGGCCGTGGCCTGCTGGGCCGTCCTGGGCCGACTGGCGAACGGCGCCTGGCCCGACCTGTTCGACGCGTTGCGATCCACGGCGCCCCCGCCCTGGTACCCCTCGCTACGGGTGGCGCTCACGGCCGCGGTGGTGATGACGGCGACACCGCACCTGACCCGACCGGCGCGCCGGCTCGGTCACTGGACGATCGGGCTCGCCGGCGCGTCGACGGTGATGCTCGGCGCGACCAGCTCGATCGGCGCGCTCGCTGCGATCACCGTCGCCACGGTCTCGGCCGCGGCCGTCCACCTGCTCTTCGGATCGACCGCCGGACGACCGAGCCTCGACCTGGTGCACACCGGCCTGGCCGACCTGGGGGTCGAGGTGACCGCGGTGGGCATCGCCGATCGCCAGCAGGCAGGGCTGTTCACCGTCGACGCCACGACACCGCAGGGCGAGCCACTGCTCGTGAAGGTCTACGGCCGGGACGCCTACGACAGTGCGCTGCTGTCGACGATCTGGCGGACGATCTGGTACCGGGAGGCCGGCTCGCCGGGCCGCTTCGGGCGCCGCGAGCAGGTGGAGCACGAGGCGTTCGTGACCCTCTTCGCGCGTCAGGCGGGAATCCTCACCGACGAGGTCGTCACCGCCGGCACCACCGCCAGCGACGACGCGCTCCTCGTCCTGCGTCGCCGGTACCACCGCCTGGCCGACCGACCCGACCGTGACGGGGCCGGCGCCGCCGACGCAGCCGCACTGTGGGAGCTGGTCGACCGGCTCGCACGTGCCGGCATCGCCCATGGGGTCCTCGACACCGATCACCTGCTGGTCGACGAGACCGGCACCCTCGGTGTCGGCGACTTCCGCGGTGCCGCCGTGGCCCCCGGTGAAGAGCAGCGCCGCATCGACGAGGTGCAGGCGCTGGTCACCTCGGTCCAGCTCGCCGGCACCGACGAGGCCCTGCGCGTGGCCCGGACGGCGCTGGGCGCCGAACGACTCGCGGCCGTCCTGCCCTACCTCCAGCCGCCGACGCTCACCCCCGACCAGCGTCGCGCGGTCCGGGCGCGGACCCTCGACCTCGACGCGCTCCGAGACGCGGCTGCCGAGGTCGCTGGTGTCGAGGCGCCCGAGTTGGAGCAGCTCCGCCGGATCACCGTGGGGTCGGCACTGCGGTTGCTGCTCCCCGGGCTTGCGGTCTTCATGATCGTGTCGGCCCTGGCCGGCCTCGACGTCGACGCGTTCCGGACGGTGCTCAGCGATGCGTCGTGGATCGGCGTCGCCATCGGGTTGGTCGTCACCCAGCTGCCGCGGTTCACCCAGGCCCTCTCCACCCTCGGCTCGGTGCCGATCCCACTGCCGCTCGGACCGGTCTACGCGCTGCAGCTCGCGACCTCCTACGTCAACATCGCGATCCCGAGCGCCGCGGCGCGCATCGCCATGAACGTCCGCTTCTCCCAACGCCACGGTCTCCCACCGGGGACGGCGATGGCGGCAGGTGCCCTCGACGGGCTCTCGGGCTTCGTGGTCCAGGCAACGCTGCTGATCGGGCTCCTGCTGCTCACCCCGCTGTCGATCGATCTCGACATCAGCACGAACATCGACGACACCGGTCGGCTGCTGCTCTTCGTGCTCCTGGTGGTGGGTGCCGTCGTGGCCGTCGTGCTCGCGGTCAAGCAGATCCGCCAGTTCGTGGTCGGGTGGACCAAGCGCCTCCTCACCGAGGCCGTCGCCGCCCTGCGGGGCCTCGCGTCGTTCCGTCGGATCGCTCTGCTGTTCGGCGGCAACCTGGCGACCGAGATCCTCTTCGCCGCCTCCCTCGGGGTGTTCGTCGCCGCGATGGGCTACCGGGTCGGGCTCGACGAGCTCCTGCTCATCAACATGTCGGTCGCCCTGCTGTCGGGGCTCATCCCGATCCCGGGCGGCATCGGGGTCACCGAGGGCGGGCTCACCTTCGGCCTGGTGCAGGCCGGCGTCCCCGAGGAGGTCGCGTTGGCCGCCGTCATCCTCTACCGGCTCGCGTCGTTCTACCTGCCACCCATCTGGGGGTTCTTCGCGCTGCGCTGGCTCGAGCGCAACGACCACCTGTGACCGCGACCGCTACGGTCGGCGCCTGATGGAAGCCGCCACGATCGACGACCAACCCGCCGTCCGCCGACCGTTCTGGCGTCGCCCGCCACACGTCGTGGCCGCCACCCTGGCCGTGCTGGCAGCGTGGGCCTCGCTGTGGCCGACCCTCCTGCCACGGGCCTGGCACATCCAGGCCGCGGTCACCGCGGTCTCGGCGGCACTCGGGTGGATGCTGGGCGCCCTCATCGGATGGGCCGCCTCGTGGATCATCCGCCGCACGAAGCTGCGGATGAGCGACACCGTCCGCCGGCGCGCCTGGCACGTGGTCGGCGCCATCGGCACCGCGGGACTCGTCGTGCTGCTCGTGCGGTGGTCGCAATGGCAGAACGATCAGCGCGACGAGATCGGCATGGAGCGGATCGACGGGATCGCTGCGATCCCGGTGCTCCTGCTCGCCGTGGTGCTGCTGGCCCTGCTCGTGGCGATCGGCCGTGGGTTCGCCAACGCAGCCCGGGGCATCGACAAGGCGGCGGCGCGCAGCATGCCCTCGGGGTGGTCGCGCGCCGTTGCGGTGGTCGTCATCGTCCTGCTCGTGGTGGTGGCCGGGCGCTACGGCGGGCGGACCCTCACGAACTGGGCCGACCGCTCCTTCGGACTGGTGAACAACGGCACCGCCGACGGGGTCGAGGAACCGACGGTGAGCACCGTCTCGGGCGGCCCCGCCTCGGCGGTCGAGTGGGACACCCTCGGGTTCCAGGGACGCTCGTTCGTCGCCGGGGTCACGCCAATCGAAGAGCTGCAGACCTTCGCGGGCGCCGGTGCGGTGGTGCAGGACCCGATCCGCGTCTACGTCGGCCTCGACTCGGCGAACTCGCGCAGCCAGCGCGTCACCGTGGCCATGCGCGAGCTCGAGCGGACCGGTGCGTTCGACCGCGAGGTCCTGGTGGTCGCGACGTCCACCGGGACGGGTTGGATCAACCCGATCGCCGCCCGATCGCTCGAGCTGATGTACGGCGGTGACACGGCCATCGTGTCGATGCAGTACTCCTTCCTGCCGAGCTGGATCGCGTTCCTCGTCGGTCCCGACGACGCGCCCGACACGGCCGAAGCCCTCTACGACGCGGTGCGCGCCCGCTGGGAGGAGCTCGAACCGCGCGACCGGCCACAGCTGGTGGTGTTCGGCGAGAGCCTCGGCTCCTTCGGTGGCGAGCAGCCCTTCGCCCGCCGAAGCGCCGACCGCTCCCTGACCGCATTGGCCGCCGGGGCGGACGGCGCCCTGTTCGTCGGGCCGACGGCGGACAACGTGGTCTACGGCCAGATGATCGACGAGCGCGACACGGGCTCACCGGAGTGGCGGCCGTCCCTCGAGCGGGTCGCGACGGTGCGCTCGGCGGTCGACCTGGCCGACATCGCCACCGACGACCCGTCGTGGGCGGCGCCCCGCACGCTGTACCTCCACCACCCGACCGACGCGGTCGGCACCTGGGCACCGTCGACGATCTGGCGCACACCGGGGTGGATCCGCGACACGAGCGGTCCGGGGATCCCCGACGCGGTCCGGTTCTTCCCCGTGGTGACCTGGGTCCAGGAGACCGCCGACCTGATGGCGGGGTTCTCGGCCGTCCCCGGGTTCGGGCACGACTACGGCACCGAGTTCGCCGATGCGTGGGCCGCGGTGGTCGCCCCGGAGGGTTGGACGGCCGCCGACACCCGTCGCCTCGCGGACGCGCTGCTCGTCACCGAGGTCACCCCGGGAGCGGGTTCGAGCGACTGACGACCCAGGCGACCACGAGCGCGAACGAGTTCGTGGCCGTGTGCGCCAGCACGGGGGCGAGCAGGCTGCCCGAACGTCGTCGGAGCCACGAGAACCCGAACCCGGCGGCCGCCGTGGCCACGAAGGTCCCCGCCGCGGCTGCGAGCCCCGACGACCGGGCGGCCGGGAGCACGTGCCAGGCACCGAACACCAGGGCGCCGGTCACCACGGCCACCGTCGGCGACGCGACACGGTGCAGCAACCCGTCGAGCACGCCACGGAACACCAGCTCCTCGACGAGCACGGTGCCCACCGGGATGACCACGAGCACCCGGAGGGCGAGCTCGGGGAACGGGATGCCGGCACGGTCGTCCTCGAAGGCCCCCGCCGTCAGGGGCAGGAGCGCACCGACCACGAGCACGACGAGCACGACGAGTGCCACAAGCCCGCCGAGGCGCGCCCCGGCGCCGGCCCTGGCGGGGTCGAGACCGAGCTCGTCCCGGTCGAGGCCGCCGGCCACGCCGATCCCGACCACCACGACGGTCATGAGCAGCGCGAACCACAGGTGCCACGCCGAGGGGACGACCAACGAGCGCGTCGTGTTCACGAGCACGAGCACGCCGACCACGGCGGCCAGCGCGCGCGACGGCGTCACAGCAGCCCGGCGACCCGGGCGACCGCCACCGCGTCGGATCGGGTGGCGACACCCAGCTTGCGGTAGATCGACTTCAGGTTCGACTTCACCGTGTTCACCGACAGGTAGAGCCGATCGCCGATCTGCGCGTACGACAGGTGGCTCGGGAGCAGCTCGAGGACGGTCCGCTCCCGTGGCGTGAGCGGTTCGACCAGGGTCGGGTGGGACGGCCCGGCAGACCGCCGCGGCCGCCGCAACCAGTCGGCCAACATCGGGTGGAGCTCCTCGAGCGGCTCGAGCAGCAGCCGTTGTTCGACGGCCGGCCCGCGGCCGACGAAGGGGCCGATCACCCCGACGGCGGCCGCCTCGCGCAGCGCGTCGGGCAGCGTCGGGAGACCGTCGGGTGGGGGGCCGGCCACCGCCGCGAGGGTCGCTGCCTCGAGGCGCATCGCCCACGGCCAGCTGGCGACATCGCTCAGGTCGACCTCGGTCGCCGCGCGACCGAGGAGCCACCGGGTCGAGGCCTGCAGCATCCGGACCCGCGGCGTCTGCGGCAGGGCCGCCACCAGCTCGAGCGCCTCGGCACGGCGATCGAGGGTCACCAGGAGTCGCGCCTCCTGGACGTCGACGGCATCGAGGAAGGCGGTCCGGCGCGGACCGAGCGCGGCGCGCAGGTCGTGGAGGACCGAGCGTGCCGTCGCCGGATCGTCGAGCACGGCGCGCGCCGAGGATGCCACGAGTCCGGCACGCACGAGGTTCCACGGTTCGCCGAGCAGGTCGGCATCGAGTCGCGCCGACCCGGCCAGCTCGTCGGCTCGAGCCGCGGCTCCGGCCAGCAGGTGCGCCTCGGCTGCGGTGACGAGCGCGTCGAAGGCACCGTGGTGCGGCCGGAGCCCCAGCTCGTCGATGCGAGCGAGCACCGCATCGAGCCGGTCCAGCACGCCGGTCATGCGACCGCGTCGGAGGTCGAACCAGGCCTCGAGGGCGGGCATGGTGACGGTGCCCACGACCGAGCCGTCGTCGGGTCGGTGAGCCGCGACCCAGCGGGAAGCGCCGGGGAGATCGTCGATGAACAGCAGGGCGCGCAGCGCGACCGTGGCGAACCACCGGTCGACTGGGGCGCCAGACGGATCGGGCCCGCCCAGTCGCTCGAACTCGGCGACGTGCTCGACGCACTCGGCGAGGTTCCCGCCCATCAGCGCGAACACGGCACTCATGGCGCGGTGGCGCTGTTCGAGCGCTGCGCTCACCGCCCGGCGCCGGGCCCCACCGGTGGCCACGGGCGACCCTGCATCGAGCGGCGGGCCGAGGAGCAGATCGGCACGCTCGAGCCACTCCCGAGCTGCACGCGAGTTGCCGGCGAAGAACCATGCGGTGGCGAGGTCGAGGGCGAACGAGGGGTCCTCGACCTCGAGCCCGCGTGGCAGCGCGTGGAGCAGTCGGATCGCGCCGGCGCGGTCGCCGCGGTCGACGTGGGCGAGGACGGGGGCCAGCAGCAGCTCGTTCGCCGCGGCGACCTCGCCGACCTCGAGGAGGTGGTGGAAGGCCGCGGCCAGATCGCCGCGGGCCTGCCACAGGTCGGCGGCGCAGCGGTGGGTGGCGCGTCGGCGGTCGGGGTCGCGCCACGCGAACTCGCGGTCGAGCAGTTCGCGGACGAGGTCGTGGAACCGGACCGCGCCCGGTCGATCGACCACGGCGTGCAACAGCAGACCGTGGCGGCGGAGCTCGGCCACCTCGTCGCCGACCGACGGCCCGACGAGGTCGTGCGCGAGGTCGGCGTCGAACCACCGGAGCGCAGCCAGCTGCATGGCGGCATCTCCGGTGGACGGTGGGAGCTGCTCGAGGATGTCGAGCACGAGCCGCTCCCCTGGCTCCTCGGCCAGGACCGGTGCGGGGCGGTCGCGACGCTCGGCGACGGGCGCACCGTCGATCCGATCGGCGGTGCCGGCTGCAGCGAGCGACAGGTGGACGAGCAGCGGCCATCCCTCGAACCGGTCGGCGATCGCCTCGACGTCACGTGGTGGCAGCCCGCCCGGATGCGCCGCTGCGGCGATGGCCGCGGTCTCGTCGTGCGTGAACCGCAGCTCGTCGGGGCCGAGCTCGACGACCCATCCGGCGGATCGCCAGCGGGCGATCGGGAACGACGAGGGCATCCGACCGGTGCACACGAGCCGCAGACGGTGACCGGCCCGCTCCACGAGGAGCTCGAGTGCGGCGAGGATCCGACGGTCGCTCACCCGGCTGAAGTCGTCGAGCACGATCGAGCCGCGGCATGCCGAGTGCTCGATCGCGGCGAGCAGGATCCGCACCACTGCGTCGTCGTGGGGCCGCTCGGCGAGCACGGCCTCGGCCTCGTCGTCGACGTCGGGCAGGACGCGGCGCACGACTCGCAGGAAGTGCGTCCAGAAGGTGAGTGGATCGCCGTCGAGCATGTCGAGCGAGAGCCAGGCGACCGGATCGGCAGTGGGCCGCGCCGCCCACTGCCGGGCGAGCACCGTCTTGCCGTACCCCGCGGGGGCGACCAGCAGGGCGACGCGCGCCGCGCCGTCGAGCGCGTCGAGCAGCCGCTGCCGTTCGAGCTCCACGCGTGGCGCCGGGGGCGGGACCAGCTTGGCCTCGACCACATCGGCAACCTTCGGGAGACTCGGACCCCGTCGTGTCCCCCGAGCCATCCGAACGGAGGCTACCGATCGCCTCGCCGACGGGCTCCGTCGTGCTCGGATGTGATCCAGCCACCCACATCGGGTGTCCCCTTCCCTCGGCTCGGCTCGGTACCGTCGGTCCATGGTGACGATCGACCCTGCGCGCGGGACCGAACGGCTCATCTCGGGGTACGTCTCGACCGGCACCCTGCCCAATCAGGACGCGGTCCGCACGGCGCTCGTCGACGCCTACGAGCGCCACCGTCACGTCGACGAGGGCGAGGTGGCCGACTACATCCCGGCGCTCGCCCGCGTCGCGCCCGACCGGTTCGGCGCGAGCATCGTCACGGTCGACGGCACGGTGCACTCGGTCGGCGATGCGAGCCAGCCCTTCTCGATCCAGAGCGTCGCCAAGCCCTTCGTCTTCGCGCTGGTGTGCGAGGCGCTCGGCCCCGACCTGGCCCGCCAGCGCCTGGGCGTCGACGCGACGGGGCTGCCCTTCGACTCGGTGATGGCGATCGAGCTGAACGCCGAACGCACCATGAATCCGATGGTGAACGCGGGCGCGATCGCCACCACGAGCCTGGTCCCCGGGAGCACGCCCGAGGAGCAGTGGGAGTTCGTCCGCGACGGGTTGTCGCGGTTCGCGGGGCGCGAGCTGGCCATCGACGAGGAGATCTACGAGTCGGAGGCGGCCACAAACCTGCGCAACCAGGGCATCGCCCACCTGATCGACAGCTATGGGCGCATGGGCTGCGACCCCGACGAGGCCACCGAGGTCTACACCCGCCAGTGCTCCCTGCTGGTCACGGCAGCCGACCTGGCCGTGATGGGCGCCACGCTCGCCGACGGCGGGGTCAACCCGATCACCGGGGTGCGCGTGATCCGGCGCGAGCACTGCCAGCGCGTCCTGGCCGTCATGGCCACCGCCGGGCTCTACGAGCAGTCCGGCCGCTGGCTCTACGACGTCGGACTGCCGGGCAAGAGCGGGGTGGGCGGCGGGCTCGTCACGGTGTCACCGGGCAAGGGCGGTCTCGGGACGTTCTCCCCTCGACTCGACGAGGCCGGCAACAGTGTGCGCGGCATCCTGCTCACCCAGGAGCTCTCCGAGCGGCTCGGCCTCAACATCTTCACCTCGAACGCCGCGGTGCGCTGAAGCGACCGGGCGCTCAGCCGCGGGCGCCGAGCCACCGGGCGAGTCGGCCCGGCGGCGGTGGCTCGTACCCGGCGGGCACGGCGGCGGGCGCGTGCTCGGCGGCGACGAACAGCACCTCGTGGACCGAGGGGTTCACGAGTGCGATCGGGCCGACGAACACCGTCGGCACGGTCTCGTGCCCGCGGGCCGCGAGCCGGACGCGCTCGGCGGCGGCGGGATCGTCCCAGATGTCGGTGCGCCGGTACGGCACGCCGAGCTGGTCGAGCTGACGGAAGAGCCGCGAGCAGAACCCGCAGCCCGGACGCCAGTGGACGTCGACCACGCCGACCTCGGCCTCGGGTGTCGCCGACGGAGGGCCGGAGCTCGGCGGGGAGGCGGGTTCGACGTCGGGGGGGATCATGGTCGACTCAACCCCGCCCGCGTCGGATTGCTTCCCGGCGGCTCCTCGTGTGGGCGACACTGGATCGGTGACGACCGAGATCGAGCGCAAGTTCCTGCTCCGCGAGCTGCCGCCCCCCGAACGCCTCGGTGACGGCGTCGCGCTGCGCCAGGGCTACCTCGCGATCGACGGTTCGGTCGCCCTGCGGATCCGGATCACGCCCGACCGGTGCGTGCTCACCGTGAAGGCCGGCGCAGGGATCCAGCGCACCGAGGTCGAGCGCGAGGTCACGGTGGAGGAGGCCGACGCGCTGTGGGCGCACACCGGCGGACGCCACATCGACAAGGTCCGCCACCGAGTGCCGCTGGCGGACGGCCTGATCGCCGAGCTCGACCGCTACCACGGGCACCTCGAGGGACTCGCCACCGTGGAGGTCGAGTTCCCCGACCTGGACACCGCCGCGGCGTTCGTGCCACCGGACTGGTTCGGTCGGGACGTCTCCGAGGAGCCCGGCTGGTCGAATGCCGAGCTCGCGCTGCACGGGCGACCCTCGACGGCCTGATCCAGCGGTTCCCTGCCGATCCGGCACGAACGCGACCACGCACGGCGGGCCGATGCCCACCCGCTGCGCGGTACCGGTACGGTCTGCGGGATGCGTGGGCCCGAAGGTGTGGGCTGGCCGACCGTCCGGCGGGCGGCAGCCGGCATCGCCGTGCTCGCGCTCGCAGCGAACGGGGTGCTCGCGACGGGTGTCGGGCGCACCGACCCCCGGGCAGCGGCGAGCAGCCCGCAGATCGCTGCGGGCGGCGTGCTGCGGGTGTCGGTCCCCGAGGCGATCGGCGGCAAGACCGTCATCGGTCAGCTCACCGTCGACCGCGCCAGCGGACCGGGCCACGTCACCGCCTACGGCTGCGACGACGGGCCACCGGCCGACAGCACCGGCGTCATCCGACGATCCGACCTGAACTACGACGGACGCATCACGCCGGTGTGGTCCAACCGCCTGATCGTGCAGGCCGACGCCGACGGCGACGTCTGCTTCCGCACCCACGCCACGGTCGACATGATCATCGACATCAACGCGGTCACCTTCGACGTCGGCATCTCGTCGTTCCCCAACCGCCGCACCGACACCCGCACCGCCACCACCCCCCGCATCGCAGCAGGCGGCACGATGCGGGTCTCGGTGCCCGAAGCGATCGGCGGCAAGACCGTCATCGGCCAACTCACCGTCGACCGCGCCAGCACCCCCGGCCACATCACCGCCTACGGCTGCGCCAACGGACCCCCCACCGACACCGCCGGCGTCGTCCGACGATCCGACCTCAACTACGACGGGCGCATCACCCCGGTGTGGTCCAACCGGCTCATCGTCGAAGCCGACCGCAACGGCGAGATCTGCTTCCTCACCCACGCAGCCGTCGACATGGTCATCGACATCAACGGCGTCTCCGACATCGGCATCACCTCGTTCCCCAACCGCCGCACCGACACCCGCACGACTGCGCTGCCACCACCGACCGTCCCACCCGGCGGCAACGGGGTCCCGATCTGGCCGCGCTTCGAGCCACGCCCGGCGCTCACCGGCGTCGCCGCGCTCACCGGGCTGCCGGTCGGCGCCGCGACCGCGCGGCGCCCGATCGTGGCCGTGAAGATCGACAACTACCGACTCGCCCGGCCGCAGTTCGCCCTCGACCGGGCCGATGCGATCATCGAGGAGAACGTCGAGGGCGTCACGCGCTTCGTCGCGCTGTTCCAGACCTCGCTGCCGACCGAGGTGGGTCCGGTCCGCTCGGCCCGCACCGGCGACCTCGACCTGCTCGCCGGCATGAACCGTCCGATCTTCGCCTACTCCGGGGCCAACCAGGGCGTGATGGCCTGGATCGACTCGGCCGCGTGGTCGGGGATCCTGGTCGACTTCAGCGCCCAGCGCCGCCCCTGCTACCGGCGGACCACCGCGCGGCCGGGACCGCACAACCTCCTGCTCGACACCTCCTGCGCGGTGGCCAACGACGGGAACGCCGGCCCGGCGGGCCCGCTGTGGGCGATCGACGGCGCCTGGGTACCGCCCCCGGGGGTGAGCTCGTCGCCCGACGGCACCTTCACGGTCCCGATGGACGGGGTTCGCATCGACTGGACCTGGCAGGCCTCGAGCGGCACCTACCTGCGGTCGCAGGACGGTGCACCGCACCTCGCGGCCTCGGGTGCCCGCATCGCGGCGAGCACGGTGGTGGAGATCCGGGCCGTGCACGTCCCCTCCCCCGTCGACGCCCGGTCGCCGAACCCGATCACCGTCGGCAGCGGCGCCGGCGTGGTGCACCGCGACGGACGCTCGATCCCGGTCACCTGGTCACGCGCCGCCCCCTACGACCCGTTCACCTTCCGACACGCCGCCACCGGCGAACCGGTGCCGCTCGATCAGGGCCGCACCTTCGTCCACCTGGTCCGCGCCGGCTGACCCGGGCTGATCCGGCTGATCCGGCTGATCCGGCTGATCCGGCGGTCCGGGCGCGGCCACGGCCACGGCCACCGCCAGATCGGCCGGGGCGCCGAGCCGCTCGACCCGGCCACCCATCACGATCGTGACCACGAGGAACCATCCCCAGCCGACGAGCACCCCGGCCACCACGTCGGTGAGCCAGTGGACACCCAGCAGCACCCGCGACGCGGCGACCGCCACGGCGATGGCGACCGCGAGCGAGGCCCCGAGTCGGCGAACCGACCGAGGGGCGTGGCGGGTGAGCACGAACATGAGCACCGCCCACCCCGCGGCCGCGGCTGCCGAGTGTCCGCTGGGGAAGCTCGCGCCCGACGAGCCGATGAGGTGCGAGACCGGCGGCCGCTCGCGGTCGACGAGGAGCTTGAGCACGTTGTTGACCAGCACGATCCCGCCGAGCACCAGGCCCAGGTGGAGCGGCACGTTGGGGTTGCGGTGACGCCGGTAGTCGGTGATGCCGATCACGGCGGTGATCGCGACGAGCACGAACGTCCCCCCGAGGTGGGTCGTCCACTCGAGCACGGTGGTCGACAGCTCCGAGGCGTGGCGTGCGCCCCACTCGGCGGCCGACTCGTCCCAGCGGGCGAGTCCGCGGTCCTCGTCGACCGTGTCGAGCACCCAGCCGACGACGAGCGCGACCGCCAGCACGAGCGCCAGCGATGCGACGACCGTCGCGCCGCCCGCGACGCGCCGGTCGATGGCGTGGAGCACGTTGCCGACGCGGCGCGGGGCCCGACGGACCAGCCACGGGCCGGCCGTGTCGGGATCGACGGGCGCCGTGTGCCCGCCCCGACGGGCCAGCGCGGTGACGGTCAGGAACGAGCCCCCGGCGACGAGACCGGCGAGCAGGGCGACGGAAGCCGGGCTCATCGACCACCCTCCCGCGCCACGGCGTCGACCAGGTCGCGATGTCGCAGGCTGGCAAGGCAGAAGATGCCGTAGGTGATCAGGCCCAGCGCGGCGGCCCCCACGACCGCGGGGCCCCAACTCGTGCTCGCGACGTGGCGCAGCGCCCGGTCGAAGCCGCTCGCCTCGTCGGCGTCGGCCTGCACGGCCGCCACCGTCACGAAGAGCCCGACGAGCGCGGTGACGACCGCACGGCCGAGATGACCGGCGACGCCGAGGACGTCGATGACGCGACGTTCGGTGCGCCCGGCGTCGTCGAGGGCGAGCTCCTCGCGGAATCGGAGGCCGATGGCCTGACGGGCGAAGTTCATGGCGACGGCGATGATCACGATGCCGCCCAGGAGCACGGCCGCCCGACCGATCGACGACCCGAGCAGCGAGGCGGACAGACGCTCGACGGTGGTGGACCGACCGGGATCGGCACCGGCGAGGGCACTGCGCACGGCGGTGACGGTCAGCACGGCATAGAAGACACCGCTGAACAGGTAGGCGATGCGGTGCACCCACCCCGACACTCCCTCGCGTCGCTCGAGCACGGCCGACAGCAGACGCCAGGCCGAGTACAGCGCGAGACCGACCCCGACCACACCGAGCAGCAACCGACCGCCGCGGCGTTCGATCACCATCGACATCGCGCCCTCGGGCGACGCGTCCTCCCCGGTCGGCTGCAAGCGGGCGATCGCGACGGCGAGCACACCCATCAGCGCGTAGACGGCGCCCTTGGCGGCCCACCCGAGACGACCGATCGTCTCGATCCAGGTGTTCCGGGCGACGATGCCCTCGACCTGGTCGACGGCGTCACCGGCCGCCTCGCTCACCGCGCTGTCGCTTCGCGCCGTTCCCACCTCCATGAGAGGTCCTCCCTCGGTGCGGACGTGCACCGTGCTCGGGCGCCGGGATCCGGCACCGCCTCCGTCCGTCGACGGCGGCCGGCGGACGGCACCTGGTACCCGCCGACCGTCGCATCCAAACGCGTCGGGCGTGGCCAGTGGCACCGCGCCCGAGGCGTTCGACCCGTCGAACTGCCGGCTCAGCGCCGACCGGAGCGCAGCGGGCGGTCGATGACCACCTCGAGGTCGGGAACCTCGTCGACGAGCCGAGCGCGCTCGACCACGACCCGACCCTGCTCGGCCGTGGTCAGCTCGAGCAGCCCGATGTTGTTGTTGAAGAACGGACCGTCCTCGAGGGTGAAGCGGTGCTCGGGT
>CAYRXQ010000018.1:5591-24698 GCA_964428115.1 uncultured Ilumatobacteraceae bacterium | reverse complement strand
CGGCCTCGGCGTCGACCTGAGCGGGTGTGTCCGGCCCGGTCGCGACGTCGGCGATCTGACTCGGCTCCTCGTCGGTCACGGCGTGCGGGCGGTGGTCTGCTACGTCGAGGGGCTCGGCGGGGGCGAGGCCGAGCAGGGCGTCGAGCTCGCGCCACAGGTCGTCGTCGACGGGCACCTGGATCGGAGCGTGCGTCGGGTCGGCCTGGGCGGCGACTGCGGGTCGGCTCGTCGGAGCGTTCTCGTTCGGCTCCGCGAACGTCGTGTCGTCGCGGCGGCGGCGGGGCCAGAGCACGACGGTGGCCATGAGACCGAGCCCGATCGAGCTGACCGGCCACCTGCCGAGTGCCATCGCGATCCGACCGGCATACGGCAGGCGGAGGATCGGTGTGCCGACGATGTCGTCGGTGGTGAGGGGCCACTGGTCGACGGTGTCGCGGTTGTCGCCCTGGGTGATGAATCGCCCGTCGTCGTCGGTGCCGATGATCCGGTGGATCACGAGCATCCCGGCGCCGGTGCCCTCGGGGATCGCGAAGACCACCACGTCGCCGGGCTCGGGGCGGTCGTTGCTGCGGACCACGACCACGTCGCCGAGGAGGTAGGTCGGTTCCATCGACGTGCCCGAGACCAGGACCATGCGGGTGCTCCCACCGAGGTGCGCCGGCCAGAACCACACGGCCGCGACGACGACGGCCAGCGTCGCGGCGGTCGAGGCGATCCGTCGGGGGAGGCTCCTGGTCATGGTCGGGTTCCTGGTCGGTGCGGTGATGCCGGGCTGGCGGGGTGGTGGGTTCGGAGGGTGTGGCGGTTCGGGGTGCGTCGCGGGTCAGAGGTGTTTGCGGGTCGGGAGGCACCGCGTTGCTGGAGGTCTGCGGTTCGTCGTGGTCAGGGTGGTGGTGGAGTGGGGCTGGTGACGGCGAAGCCGGTGAAGCCGACCCGGGGGCCGCCGCCGTGGAACAGTCCGGCGCTCGTGCCCGTGAGCGCCGTGATCGGGTAGGTGTCGGTGATGACGACGGTGCCGTTCACCTCGACCCAGACCTCGTCGCCGACCCGGGTGGCCCGCAACACGGTCGAGGGTCCGATCGCCACCGACGCCGACGCGAGGACCGGACCGCTGCCGAGCCGGAGCTCGACGGTGCCCGTGCCCCGGAGCACCGCTGCGAGGTGGTCACCACCTCCGGCCGACAGCACGACGCCGCCGATCCGGTTGGACTGGTCCGTCTCGTACACGGTGACCGAGACGCTGACCTGGGCGCTGCCGGCCGGGACCAGCGCGAGGGAACCGGATCCGCCGTTGACCTGGACCTGACGGCCGTTCACGTTCCAGGGTCGCCCGCTGGTCGTCCAGACCCCGCCGCCGCAGCTCGGCGTCCGACCGTCGAGCGCACCGTTCGGGGCGCCGAACGAGTCGCAGGTGGGGGTGACCGGGTCGGGGGGATCGGGGACGTCGATCGTGACGGGCCGGGAGGTGGCCCACAGCGATGCCGTCGAGACCCCACCCAGCCCGGCCGCCGACGCGACCACGACCGTGCTGACGAGCACGGTCGTGATCGCGGCCAGCGCGAGCGGTGCGAACCGACGGATCGGCACGATGGTGGGATCCCCTGCGTTCAGCCTCTGAGGTCGATCAGGGCGTGGTGGGACCCGAGATGACGACGGCGACGCCGTAGACATCTGCGGCTGCAACCGTGACCGTCGGGGCGACCGAGGTGCCAGCGGCGTCCACGGTGTTCGTCGCCTCATCGAGGACGACGCCGGCGTCGTCGACGAGCGTGACGGCGATGTCGAGACCGTCGCAGGCTCCGCTCAGGTTGTCGAGGTCGACCGAGTCGACGCCGTAGCCGATGGTGGTGTTGACGTAGGACGTCGTGAACGAGATCTCGACGGCGCCGTCTGCGATGGCCTGACAGGCGGCGACGACGTCGTTGGCAGCGCCGAGCGAGTCCGTGTCGGTCGGGAGGCTGGCAGCAGCGGCGCTGGCGATGCCGGTCACGGCGACGCCGGCGAGGACGGCGATCATCTTGGTCCGAACGTTCTTCATGTGGTGGTTCCTTGTGGTGTGTCGACCCGGGGGGTCTGGTCCGTCGTGGTGGTCTTCGCTGAGGCATCCGCACCATCGATGGTGCAGATGCACTAGTTCGTTGATCGGGTCTCAGGACGACGAACTTGAGCGCGACTTGCGGAGGACTTCACCGACGGTTCACACGGACCCGACGGCCGCTGGACGCAGGGCCCGCTCGACCTCTGGGCGCACCGGGTGCGGGACCGTGGTGGCGGGCGATTCGAGACGTTCGACCCTGGTGCGCACGCCGCGATTCGACCGACACTCGCATCGCGGTCCGTGCCGTCCACGGCCGCGCCCGTCGACTGGGAGGAGCCCATCGTGACGAGATCGACGACGTCCACGTCCATGACCACCAAGGAGGCGGCTGCGGCGTTCCTGTCCTGTCGCAGGATCGCCGTGACCGGCGTGTCCCGTCAGGAAGACGGGCACGGCGGCAACACCGTGTACAAGCGGCTGCGCGACCGCGGCTACGAGGTGGTGGCGATCAACCCGAACGCGGACACCGTCGAGGGCGATCCGTGCTACCCCGATCTCCGTGCGGTGCCCGGTGGCGTCGAGGCCGTCGTCATCGCGACGGCCGCGGACCACGCCGCCTCGACGATGCAGGAGTGCGCCGAGCTCGGCATCGGGCACGTCTGGATGCACCGGGCGATCGGGAAGGGGAGCGTCTGTGGCGAGGCGACCATCGAGGGTCGTGAGCGGGGCATCACCGTCATCGACGGCGGTTGCCCGCTGATGTTCGACCCGGTCGCCGACCCTGCCCACAAGTTCATGCGCCTCGTGCTGACGGCGACCGGCACCGTCCCCCGTCGGGTCTGACCCGCGAAGCTGCAGCGCGGTCAGCTGCAGCGTGTCAGACACCGGTCTACACCTGCATCGCGCCCACCTGCATGGGGTGTCCGACCCCCTTCGCGGTCAGCTGCAGCGCGGTCAGCTGCAGCGTGTCAGACACCGGGCGCGGCACCGGCCGTAGTCTCGGGACATGGGGTTCCGGGGGTTCGGTGACGACGCGTTCGAGTTCTACGAGCGCCTGGCGGCCGACAACACGCGAACGTTCTGGCAGGCCAACAAGGCCACGTACGCCAGCGCCGTGCGGGAGCCTCTCGACGCGCTCCTCGACCAGTTGGCCGAGTACGGCCCGTTCCACGTCTTCCGGCCGTACCGCGACGTCCGCTTCTCCAAGGTGAAGATCCCCTACAAGGACCACCAGGGCGCGTACGGCGAGAGCGAGGGCGGCGCCGGGTTCTACGTCCAGGTCTCGGCCGGCGGACTCATGGCCGCGTCGGGCTACTACGCGATGGCCCGGGATCAACTCGATCGGTTCCGCCGGGCCGTCGACGCACCGGCCACCGGTGCCGAGCTCGCCGAGATCGTCGCCGGGCTCGAGCACGAGGGCTACGCGATCGGTGCGATCGGCGAGCTCAAGACGGCCCCGCGCGGCTACCCGCGCGATCACCCCCGCATCGAGCTGCTCCGACGCAAGGGACTCATGGCGTCGCGCTCGTGGCCGCCGGCGACGTGGATGGGGACGACGAAGCTGGTCGGGCGGGTCCGCGCCGCCTGGACTGGCGCCGCCCCGATGAACGCCTGGCTCGACGCGCACGTCGGTCCGAGCACCCTGGCCCCCGAGGACGACATCGGGCGCTTCGGCCCGCTCTGATCTGTCTGCCACCATGCGGTGATGCCACGACTGCGTCAGGTCCACCGCGCCGAGGTCACCGACCCGCTGACCGTGCGCATGTACGACCAGCTGTTCGGGCCCGACCGCGACCCGGTCGACGAGCCGGGCACCGCCACGGGCACCCCCGGTGACTGGTGGACCGTGTTCGCCCTGGTGCCCGAGGTGCTGCACCACGCCATCGCCGGGTTCGCGCTCTACCGGAGTCCGACCCGGCGCCTCGATCCGGTGCTGCGCGAGCTCGGCCAGACCCGCGCCGGATGGCTGCGACAGAGCTCGTTCGTGTTCTCGCAGCACTGCAAGTCGTGCCGCGCCCTCGGCATGACCGAGGAGCAGATCGCCGCGATCCCGACCTGGTCGACCTCCGCGGCCTTCACCGACGTCCAACGGCTGGTGCTGGCCTACACCGACGCCCTCGTCGCGGGTGACGGACGGATCCCCGACGCGCTCTTCGAGCAGCTGCGCGCTGCGCTCTCCGACGAGGAGATCCTGGAGCTCACCTACATCACCGCCATGTACGAGATGCACGCGCTCATGTCGCGTGCCCTGCGCCTCGAGTTCGACGATCGCGACGACCCGATCGTGGAGATCCCCGGCGACGCGGCCTCGCTCGCCGCCGACGTCGGGAGCATGATCATCGATCCCGGGACCTGATCCGCACGGGATCCGAGCGGATCCGCCCGAGCGACCGGCTGCGCCGCGGCTCGCTCCGGGACGCCGACCGAGCTGCAGCGCGTCGACCTGCAGCGGTGTCTGACAGCGGTCCCGTACTCTTGGGCGATGGACATCGTCCCGGTGGTCGACATCTCCGATCCGACGACCACGTCGCTCGACGAGCTCGACCGGGCCTGCCGCGACCACGGCTTCTTCCTGCTGCGCGGCCACGGTCTCGACGACACGATCACCGCGACCTTCGACGCGGCTCGTCGGTTCTTCGAGGCCGATCCCGCCGTCAAGCATGCGATCCGGCGGAGCCCCGAGCGGCAGATGGGCTTCAACGATCGCGAGCTCACCAAGCGCCGCCGTGATCACAAGGAGGTGTTCGACTACGTCGACCCCGCCGACCCGCGCGCCGACCGCCACAACCGCTGGCCCGACGGCGTCGACGGGTTCCGCGACGCGATGGCACGCCACTACGACGCCTGCAGTGCGCTCGCGGTGCGGACCACCGAGCTCGTCCTGGCGGCGCTCGGGCTGCCGCCGGCCGTGGCCGCAGCGCACCGCGGCGACCGCACGGTGAGCATGGTCCGGCTCAACCACTACACGCTCGGCGATCCGGTGCCCGCCGGCGAGCGCGGCGATCTCAACGAGCTGGGTGACGTTGCCCTCGGACATCACACCGACTCCGGGGTGCTCACCCTGCTGGTGCAGGACGAGGTCGGCGGGCTGCAGGCCCGGTCGGCCGATCACGGGTGGGTCGACGTGGAACCCCGGCCGGGCACGATCGTGGTGAACCTGGCCGACTGCATGCAGGTGTGGACCAACGATCGCTACGTGGCCGCCGTGCACCGGGTGCTGCCGATGTCGGGGCGCGATCGTCTCAGCATCCCGTACTTCCTGAACCCGGCACGCGACGCCGTGATCGCTCCGATCCCCGAGCTCGCCGGCGACGACCCGCGCTATCGCCCCTTCGAGTTCCGCGAGTTCGTCGACGCCCGGGCGGCCGACAACTACGCGGACGAGGGCATCGACGACGCGCAGATCACCGACTACCGCCTCCCGGTCCCCGGCTGATCCGGCCGGGGGCGGCGATCACCCAGGGGTCGCTGGTCCACCTGCAGCGCGACGAGCTGCAGCGTGTCTGACACCGGAGGTCATGGTGCTGCGGTGGGACGGGCGGTGATGGCGAAGGCGACCGCGGCTGCGTTGCCGACGTTGAGCGAGTCGACCCCCGGGGCGATGGGGATCCGCACGCGTCGCGAGGCGACGCGCAGTGTGCGCTCGGGGAGTCCCGGTCCCTCGGCGCCGAGCACCAGGGCCAGCCGCTCGGGCACGGGGAGCGTCCAGATGTCCTCGGCGTCGCCGGGGGTGAGCGCCCAGGTCTCGAACCCGTACTCGGCGACACGTTCGAGGACCGAGGGCCACTCGCTGGGCTGCGCGGTCGGTCGGGCGACCGGAAGGAACAGGATCTCGCCCATGCTGACCCGCACGGTGCGCCGGTAGTACGGGTCGGTGCAGGTGGGGTCGAGGACGAGCGCGTCGATGCCGAAGGCCCGGGCGGACCGGGCGATGGCCCCGACGTTCTCGGGATCGTTGAGACCCTCGAGCACGGCGATCCGTCGTGCATCCCGCAGCACCTCGTCGAGGGAGGGCAGCGGACGCCGGGTCGCCGAGGCGACCGCACCGCGGTGCAGGTCGAACCCGACGGTGGCCGTCAGCACCTCGGGGGTCACCACGTACACCGGTGCCGTGACCGCCTCGAGCAGCGGTGCGAGCCGTTCCAGCTTGCGCTGCGACACCAGGACCGACCGCACCGAGTGCGTCGACTGGAGCAGTCGCTCGATCGCGGTCGGCCCCTCCGCGATGAAGAACTCGTCGGACTCGCGCCAGCGCCGCCCGGCCGGGTCGCCGAGGGCGACGTACTCGGCGATCCGCGGGTCGGCCGGGTCGTCGATCGGGATGCGCACGGGTCAGGACACGGCGTCGAGGACCGAGCGGACGTGGGTGGTGAGCTCCTCGGCGGTGAACGGCTTGGAGAGCAGCTCGACGTGCTCGCTCTCGTGGCTGTCGGTCTCGTCGACCCGGCCGAGCACGTCGATGGTGTAGCCCGACATGTAGAGCACCGGGAGCCCGGGGATCCGGCCAGCCAGTGAGCGATACAGCTCGTGGCCGTTCATCTCGGGCATGGCCAGGTCGCTCAGGAGCAGGTCGAGGTGACCGTCGCCGCTCGCGATTCGCTGCTCGACGAGGGCGACCGCAGTCGGTCCGTCCGCTGCCGTCAGCACGGTGTAGCCGTGGCGGCGCAGGATGCCCGCGGCGAGGTGCAGCACACCGGGCTCGTCCTCGACGACGAGCACCGTCTCGGTCCCGCTGCCACGGCCGTCGTCGGTGTCGGCGCTGGTGTCGGGCCGCTCGGCGCTGCGCGGCAGGTAGATGCGGAAGGTCGTGCCGATCTCGGGCGTGCTCGCGACCCGGATCACCCCGTGGCTCTGGGTGACCGCGCCGTAGACGATCGCCAGACCGAGCCCGGTGCCGCGGCCCTGCTCCTTGGTCGTGAAGAAGGGCTCGAACACCGAGGCCAGCAGTTCGGGGTCCATGCCCTCGCCGGTGTCGGTGATCTCGACGAGCACGAACTCGCCGGGTCGCGCGGTGGCGGACTCGTCGACGGTGAGCTCCTCGAGCACCACGTTGCGGGCGACGATCTCGAGGCGCCCGCCGTCGGGCATTGCGTCGCGTGCGTTGACGGTGAGGTTGGCGAGGATCTGGTCGACCTGCGCGGGGTCGATGCGCACCGGCCACAGATCGGCCGCGGTCTGCCAGCTCAGCTCGACGTCGTCGCCGATGAGCCGGCGCAACATCGTCAGCATGCCCTCGATGGTGGTTGCGAGGTCGATCACCTCGGGTTGGACCGGTTGGCGTCGGGCGAACGCGAGCAGCTGCCGGGTGAGGGCGGCCGACTGGCTCGCCGCCTCACGGATCTGTTCGAGCGCCATCTGCTCGGGGGAGCCCACGGGGAGTGCGTCGCGGACCAGATCGGCGTAGCCGAGGATCACCTGCAGCTTGTTGTTGAAGTCGTGGGCGACCCCGCCCGCGAGTCGGCCGACGGCCTCCATCTTCTGGGCCTGGTGGAGCTGCTCCTCGAGGGCCCGCTCGGTGGTGATGTCCTCCTTCACCGCCACGAAGCTCGTGACCTTGCCGCCGCCGTCGACGATGGGGGAGATCACCACCCGCTCCCAGAAGAGCCGTCCGTCCTTGGCGCGGTTGTGGAGCTCACCTCGCCACTCGCGACCGTTGGAGATGTTGTCCCACAGCTCGTCGTACGTGCTCATGGGGGTCTGGCCCGACTTGAGCATCCGCGGGTTCTGCCCGTGGACCTCGTCGAAGGTGTACCCGGTGATCTCGGTGAACTTGCGGTTGACGTAGAGGATGCTGCCGTCGAGGTCGGTGATGACCACCGAGGCGGGGCTCTGGTCGACGGCCCGGGTGAGCTTCTGCAGCTCCGAGAGCGACTCGGCCAGGACCTGGCGTGAGGTCTCGGCCTCGTCGAGCAACGTGCGCAGTCGCTCGTCGACGTCGCGCAGGGCTCGATCGGCTCGGAGTCGCTCGGTCACGTCCTGCACCACGGCGTGCACGAGTTGGCGGTCGGAGACCCGGATCGGCCCGGTCAGCACCTCGACGTCGAGGATCTCCTGCGAGGCGGTCCGGTGCTGACGCAGGAGGGCCAGGCGGTCGCCCAGGTGGGCCTCCTCGAACTCGGCCAGGGTCTCGTCGGCGTCGGCCGCGAGACTGAGGTCGAGGTCCATCGCGGTCATCGACCGCAGCTCGTCCCGGCTCCAGCCGTAGAGCTGCGCCGCCGCCGGGTTCGCATCGACGACCGCGCCGTCGACCGGGTCGAGCAGCAGCATGGCCACCCCCGGCTGCTCGAACAGTGAGCGGAAGCGCTCCTCGCGCTCGGCGAGGTCGTCGATCAGCCGGACCCGGCGGATGCGGTCGCCGAGCGAGATGCCGAGCAATGCGACGGTGAGCGGGTAGACGAGCAGCACGGTGGGTGCGATGTCGCGGGCCACCTCGACCGAGCCGTCGAAGCCGATGACCACGAACATGAGCAGCATCACGACGTGGGTGACGACGCCGAACGCGATGAGCTCCCACCAGCCGATCCGGTCGAGGCGGTCGCGGACCCGTCGTCGCCACAGGATGCCGCAGGCCGTGGTGGCCACGATGACTGCGACGCCGGTCGGCGCGCCGGCGCCGCCCTGGTGGATGCGATAGGCGGCGGCCGCGAGCGCGCCGATGATCGCCGAGATCGGACCGAAGAAGACGGCTGCGGTGGACAGCAGCACCGAGCGGGTGTCGAGGATGACCCCGTCCTGGACCTCGAAGGCCGCGGTCATCACCGAGACCGAGATCGCCGCCAGGCCGGCGCCGATCACCACCTGTTCGAGGCGGGTGTCGCCGAACTCGCGGCGCAGGACGATGGCGTCGTAGAGGAACGCCATCGTGAACAGCAGGGCTGCGTTGTAGACGATCTCGACGGATATGACGGCACCTCAGGTGGCGAACACCATGTCATCGTCCTCGAAGGCCTTGAACTCCAGTGCGTTCCCCGACGGGTCGTACAGGAACATCGTCCACTGCTCGCCCGGCTCGCCGGCGAAGCGGACGTGGGGCTCGATCACGAAGGTCGTGCCAGCGGCGCGCAACCGGGCGGCGAGCTCGTGCCAGGCGCCGGGTCGTAGCAGCAGCCCGAAGTGCGGGACGGGGACCTCGTGGCCGTCGACGGGGTTGTGCCCGGCGACCTGGCCGTGTGCGGTCTCGTCGACGGTGCGGTCGTCGACGACGTCGACGACGTGGGCGACGAGCTGATGGCCGTGGAGGTCGAAGTCGACCCAGCGCTCGGCCGAGCGACCTTCGGGGCAGCCGAGCAGGTCGCCGTAGAACGCCCGTGCCGCCGCCAGGTCGTGCACCGGGATCGCCAGGTGGAACCTCGGGCGCTCGGCGTGCTCCGTCATCGCGTCAGGATCCCTCGGTGGGCAGGACCATCGGGAGGACGTAGGTGCCCTGCGCAGTGGCGGTGGGACGATCCTCGCGGTCGTCGGCCCAGACGCGAACGCTGCCGACGATGTTGCGTCGCCCGGCCGCCTCGAGCGTCGCCCGGGCCCACAGCACCTGGCCCTGGGCCGGTCGCAGGTACCGGATCGACAGCTCCGAGGTCAGCGCCATCGGCTCGATGCGCCCGATGGCACTGAAGACCAGGTACCACAGGGCGGCGTCGGCGAGGCCGAACTGGGTGGGGCCGGAGACGAAGCCACCCGGGCGCAGCTCTGCGTCGGTGACCTCATGGCGTGCCAACGCGTAGCCCGGGCCGAGCTCGTGGCAGAGGTGTGGGCTCCCCGGGAACGCACGCCGCACCATCTCGTTGACGGCCGTTGGGTCGGGCGCCGGGGTTGATGGGGTCACAGCGGCACTGTACGCCCGCGGCCCGGTTCGGCCCTGCAGCCTGGTGCTCGGCTTGCCCCACCGTGGCCGGCGGGCCAAGCTCCCGACCGTGGAGCCGACCGACCCGACCCCCACCGCCGACCGAGCCGTCGAGTCGGTCGGCGGGCCGTCGCCGCTCGGACGCGTCGTCATCGTGGGGGCATCGCTGGCGGGGTTGCGCGCCACCGAGACGTTGCGGACCGCAGGGCACACCGGCGAGATCGTGGTCGTGGGCGACGAGCCGCACGTGCCCTACGACCGCCCGCCGCTGTCGAAGAAGGTCCTCTCGGGCGAGTGGGAGCCCGATCGGATCACCCTGCGCAAGCCCGACGACCTGGCCGCGCTCGAGGTCACCTGGCGGCTCGGGACCCGCGCGGTCGCGCTCGATCCGGTGCGTCGGGTGCTGTCCGTCGCCGAGGTCGACGGTGAGCGCGACGGCGCGACGGAGGAGCTCGGCTACGACGGGCTCGTCATCGCGACCGGCGCGGTCCCGCGTCGGCTCCCCGGGCAGCCCGATGCAGCGTTCGTGCTGCGCTCCCTCGACGACTCCCTCGCCCTGCGAGCCCGGCTCGCGCCGGGCGGTCAGCGGGTGGTGGTGATCGGTGCCGGGTTCATCGGCCTCGAGGCGGCAGCGACCGCTCGGACCCTCGGCAACGAGGTGGTGGTGCTCGAGGGGGCATCCGCACCGCTGATGCGCGGGCTCGGTGCCGAGATGGGCCGGGCCGTCACCGCGTGCCACGCCGATCACGGGGTCGAGATCCGCTGCGGGGTCACGGTCGCCTCGATCGAGGTGGGTGCGCCCGGATCGGGCATCGGCTCGGTCGTCCTGGGCGACGGCTCGGTGATCCCGGCCGACGTGGTGCTGGTGGGCGTCGGGGTCGCGCCGGCCACCGACTGGCTCGTGGGCTCGGGGCTGGAGCTGCGCGATGGCGTGGTCTGCGACGAGCACCTCGCCGTGCTCGGTGCCCCGGGGGTGGTCGCGGCCGGCGACGTGGCCCGTTGGCCGAACTCGTTGTTCGACGAGGAGATGCGAGTCGAGCACTGGACCAACGCTGCCGAGCAGGGTGCGCTGGCCGCATCGAACCTGGTGGCCGCAGCGGCGGGCCGTCCGCTCGAGCCGTACGCACCGGTCCCGTTCTTCTGGAGCGACCAGTACGACCGGCGGATCCAGTTCCTCGGCCGCGCTGCCGCCGAGGACGAGGTGCGGATCGTGTCGGGGTCGGTCGAGGAGCGACGGTTCCTCGCGCTCTACGGTCGCGAGGGTCGACTGCGGGGCGCGCTGGGGCTCAACGTCCCCAAGCTGGTGATGCCCTACCGCCGGCTGCTTGCCGCCCGGGCGAGCTGGGACGAGGCCCTCGCACATGCGGCCTCGCAGGGCTGAGCCGACATGGCGGACGAGGGACGGGGCGACTCGCTGGCCGGGCGACGCGACGAAGGACGAACGAGGGGACGGGTGACGAGGTGACCGGTGACGAGGTGACGACCTACGAGGTGACCGGCGAGCAGTGCGCCGCGTTCGCCGCCGACGGCGCGATCCTGCTGCGCGGCGTGGCGACGGGTGCCCTGCTGCGACGCGTCACCGACGAGATCGACGCCAACCTGGCCGACCCCTCGCCGCTGGCGATCACCGCCAGCGGGGACGACGATCCGGGCCGGTTCGTGGAGGACTTCTGCAACTGGCACCGCTTCCCCGCCTACGTGCAGCTCGCCCGGCACGTCGGCCCGGCCATCGCCGCGCTCATGGGATCGACCACCGTGCGCCTGCACCACGACCACGTGCTCGTGAAGGAGGCGGCCACCGCCACCCGCACCCCCTGGCACCAGGATCAGCCGTACTACGACGTCGAGGGCCGCCAGATGGTGTCGATGTGGCTGCCGGTCGACCCGGTGCCGCGGTCGGCGACTCTCGAGTTCGTGGCCGGCTCCCACCTCGGTCCGTGGATGATGCCGCGGACCTTCCAGGACGCGCAGGCCAAGTGGTTCCCCGAGGGCAGCCTGGTCGACGTGCCCGACGTCGACGCCGATCTGGCCGCCGATCCGACGGCGCACCGGGTGCTCGGCTGGGCGCTGGAGCCGGGCGACGCCGTGGTCTTCCATGCGCTCAGCCTGCATGCCGCGGCCGGCACGACCGCACGTCGGCGCGTGCTCTCGCTGCGCTTCGTGGGCGAGGACGCGGTGCGGGTGGAGCGCCCGTGGCGGACCAGCCCGCCGATCCCGGCCGACGCCGTGCTGCCACTCGTGTTCCCCGTGCACGTCGGCGACGCGATGCACGACTGAGCCCGGACGACCCCGTGCCGGGCACGACCTAGGCTCGCCCCATGTCGAACGACGACACCACCCCGAACGCGGCCACCTCGCACCTGTCGAACGTCTGGTTCAAGGTCACCGACCTGCGCGTCAGCCACGGATCCGGCTGCCGGGTCACCACCGTCGACGGCCAGCAGTACCTCGACTTCGCGGCGGGCATCGCGGTCAACTCCACCGGTCACAGCCACCCCAAGGTCGTGCAGGCCATCGCCGATCAGGCCGCCCGGTTCATCCATGCCCAGGTCAACGTGTTCACCCACGACCTGCTCGAGCCGCTCGCCGCGAAGTTGAACGGGATCACGCCGCCCTCGATCGACACCTTCTTCTTCGCGAACTCGGGCGCCGAGATCACCGAGGCCGCGATCAAGCTCGCCAAGCAGGCCACCCGCCGCCCGAACGTGATCGTGTTCAGCGGTTCGTTCCACGGTCGGACCCATCTGGCGATGGCGATGACCACCTCCAAGACGGTGTACCGGGCCGGGCACGCGCCGCTGCCCGGGGGGATCTTCGTGGCGCCGTTCCCCGATCCGCTGGTGTCGGATCAGGACGCCGAGATCGCCAAGGCCCTGCGCGGTCTGGATCACCTGCTGCTGTCGCAGACCGCCCCCGGAGAGACCGCGGCGATGATCCTCGAGCCGGTGCTCGGTGAGGGCGGCTACATCCCGGCACCGAAGGCCTTCGTCGAGGGCGTGGTGGAGCGCTGCCGGCAGCACGGGATCCTGTTCATCGCGGACGAGGTGCAGAGCGGGTTCGGTCGCACCGGCCAGATGCTCGCCGTCGACCGCCTCGGCATCGAGCCCGACATCGTCTGCATGGCCAAGGGCATCGCGTCGGGCTTCCCGTTCGCTGCGCTCGGCACCCGGCGCGAGCTCGACGACCGCTGGCCGACGGGCAGCCACGGCGGCACCTACGGCGGCAACCCGATGGGCTGCGCGGCGGCCCTCGCGACGATCGAGATCATGAGCGATCCGGCGTTCCTCGAGAACGTCCGCGCCCGCGGGCAGCAGCTCACCAACGCGCTGCGCGATCTGCAGGGCACGCATCCCGACCTGCGCCAGGTCCGCGGGCCCGGCCTGATGGTGGCCACGAGCTTCGCCGACGCGGCCCGGGTGCCCAAGGTGATCGAGCACTGCCTGCGACAGGGGCGCCTCATCCTCATGAACGCCGGCACCTACGGGCGCGACATCCGCTGGATGCCCCCGCTCGTGGTGACGGCGGCCGAGATCGACGAGGCCGTCGCGGCGTTCCGCGCCGCGCTCGAGGCGACGGCGTGACCCGTGCCCCGGCTCGACGCCTCCCGCCTCGACGCGTGGCGTGACATGAGCACCCTCGTCGCCGAGCTCGGACGGGGCATCGACGAGGACCTCCTCGCGGAGTGGGACATCCCGCTCGGCTGGTTCGAGGTGTTGGCCTCGCTCCAGCGCCTCGGCGGGCGGGCGCGACCGGTGGCGATCGCCGGCGAGATGCGGATCCCGCCCTCCAGCCTGTCGCGCCGCCTCGACCGGTTGGAGGAGGACGGCTGGGTGGTGCGCCACCGCGCGGTCGACCCCACCGACCATCGCGTGGTCGAGGTCGAGCTCACCCGACGTGGTCGCAACCTGTGGCGCGAGATGAACCTGACCTACCGGCGCTCGGTGCAGCGGCGCTTCGCCTCCCACCTCGACGACGTCGAGATCGGTGCGCTGACCGCGATCGTCGCCCGACTCGGACGAGCCGTCGATGAGTACTGACCGCGACGCCCTGGTGGCGTGGCTGACCGAGCGCGGCTTCAGCGAGGAGGAGCTGCGCGAGGCCGAGGCGGCCGGCGTGCTCACGAACCTCCCCGGCGACTCGCTGCACCGCACCGGGGTGACGCTCTCGCAGCGCGACGTGGCCCGCCTGACCGGAATGGACCTCGACCGGGTGGTCGAGATCCGCCGTGCGGCCGGATTCCCCCCGATCGACCCGGACGTCCCCGTGCTGACCCAGGACGACGTCCGGGCCTACGAGGTGCTGCGCGACGCCGCGGCGCTGTTCTCGTGGCCCGAGCTGGTGCAGTTCGTGCGGGTGGTCGGGTCCTCGGTGGAGCGCATCGCCGATGCTGCGAGCACGCTGTTCCTCCACGACGTGGAGCACCCGCTGCGCGAGGCCGGCGGCAGCGACCTCGACCTGGCCAACCGCGGCATCCAGGCCATGGGGTTGGCCAACGGCATCGCCTCGGTGCTCCAGCTGTTCGCTCGCCTGCACCTCGACCTGGCCCTCCTCCGGCTGCGCGAGGCCCACGGCGCTTCGGCCGGCCCGAGTCTGATGATGCCGATGGCGGTGGGCTTCGTCGATCTGGTCGGGTACACAGCCCGCTCGGGCCATCTCGCCCCGGCCGAGCTCGCCGAGCTGGTGGCGCGCTTCGAGGCCCGGGCCCACGACGCGATCGTCGATCGGGGTGGCCGGCTGGTGAAGCTGATCGGTGACGAGGTGATGTTCCTGGCCGTCGATCCGGTCGTGGCCTGCGACGTCGCGGCCGCCCTGCTCGAGACCTTCGGCAGCGACGGCGATCTGACGCCGCGGGGCGGGCTGGCCTTCGGCGAGGTGCTGTCGCGCAGCGGTGACGTGTTCGGGTCGACGGTGAACCTGGCGGCGAGGCTCGTCGACCAAGCGGTTCCCGGCGAGGTGCTGTGCGACCCGGCGCTCGCGACCGCGCTCGGCCGGGCGGCCGCGGCCGGGACCACGGTGCACGAGCTCGCGCCCGCCGGGCGGCGGATGCTGAAGGGCTTCGCCGTGCCGGTCGACGTCTGGTCGCTGGGATGATCCCCACGCCAGGTCGACCGGTGGTGCTGAGGTGACCTCTCGTTGCTGAGGTGACCTCTCGTTGCTGAGGTGACCTCTCGTTGCTGAGGTGACCACGGTGCCGGGTCGGCCGGTGGTGCCGGGCTGACCTCTGGTCGCGGCACTACCCGACCCGCACCGGCCGTCGCAACGTGACCCTTGACCGCGTTCGGTGTCATCGGTACAGTCGGTGACTGGGAGCGCTCCCAGGAGCGCTCCCGAAACGAGGGGGAGAGATGAAGACCACGCCACGCCGGGCCACGTCAGGACCCGGGCACCGCCCGGACCTGGCGCTGCATGCACGGACGCGATCGGGTGCCTTCGGGCAGTGGGCCGGCTCGCACGCCGACCACCGGGTCGCGGTCGCGGCGAGCGGTCGTCGTCTGGAACCGGCCGGCGCACCTCGCGCCGACCTCCCGCCGACATCGCACCACCGAACCGACCAGCACCGAACCGATCAGCACATCCCGAAGGGAGCACACCGACCATGAGGCACACCAGAACCGCACTCCTGCCGCTCGTCGTCGCCACCGCACTGGTGGCCGCCGCCTGCGGCGGCGATGACGATGCCGACAGCGGCACGCCCGACACCGAGACCGACGGCACCGGATCGTCGTCCGGCACCGCCGCACCCGCCGGCGAGGACGTCACCCTGCGCGTGTTGGTCCACCAGAACCCGCCCATGGTGGCGTTCATGGAGGAGTTCAACGACAGCTTCGAGGCGGCGAACCCCAACGTCTCCATCGACATGGCGGTCGTCTCGGCCGACGAGCTGTCGGTCGTCACCCAGACCCGGCTCACCGCGAAGGACGTCGACGTCATCGACATCTTCGGCTTCTCGAACGCCGCGCAGCCGTACATGGCCGACGTGACGCCGCCGAACTGGCAGACCCTGATCGAGGCCGGCCTCCTGCTCGACATCACCGACCAGCCCTTCGTCGCCAACTACGACGAGGCCACGATCGCCGATGCCGGCTCCTACGACGGCCGGGTGTACTCGGTCAACCTGGGCCGTGTCTCCTACAGCGGCATGTTCGTGAACCAGGACCTGCTCGCCGAGGTCGGCGTCGAGATCCCGACCACGTGGGACGAACTCGTCACCGCCTGCGAGGCCGTCAAGGACGCGGGCAACGAGTGCATGACCGTCGGCGGCGGCGACGGCTGGCCCGTGTTCGTCGGTGCCTACGGCCTGCTCGGCGCGATGTATCCCGACCAGGAGGCCTTCGTTGAGGGCCTCTGGACCGGCGAGGCCAAGTGGGACGACGAGCAGGGTGTCGCCCTCCTCGAGCGCTACCAGACCTACGTGCAGGACATGATCGAGTCCGGTGCGAGCGGCCTGGCCCACGACGCGGCGATCGTTCGCTACGCCGCCGGTGACGTCGCCTTCGCGCCGACCGGCGTGTGGCAGGCCCCGGCCCTCGAGGACGCCGAGCCCGGCTTCGAGTGGACCTACGTCCCCTTCCCCGGCAGTGACGACCCAGCCGACAACCAGTACCTGTTCGGCAAGTACGACCAGGGCTGGGCGATCGCAGCCGACTCGCCCAACCAGGAAGCGGCCCTCGCCTACGTCTCGGCCTTCTCCGAGCCCGCCAACTACCAGGAGTTCGTGAACGCGGTCGGCTTCCTGCCGACGCAGCCCACGGCGACCCTCGACTCGCAGCTCGGTGCCGCAGTGGCCCCGTACCTCGAGAACTACCGGGTCGGCTTCGAGCAGTTCTGGGTGCAGCCGACCGGGGCGGGCCAGTGGGCCAACGCCTCCCAGGCCCCCTCGTGGTTCGCTCCGTTCAACGAGTGGACCGATGCCCTCGAACTGGCCACCCAGGCCCAGGCCGACCTCGAGGCCGGTCTGTAGTCGGCAGCGCTTCGGGGGTGGGGCCGCCCAGATCGGGGCGGCCCCACCCCCGAACCCGAACATCGGAGAGGGGGGTCCCCGATGGCGACCCAACGACGGTTCCTGTTCGGCCACGGCCGGCGACGGTTGGTCCCGTGGCTGCTGCTGGCGCCGGGTCTGTTCTTCTACCTGTTGATCCTGGTCGGGCCGTCGCTCGCGACGGCGGTCTACTCCTTCACGAATGCCACGGGCATCCGTGGCATCCCGATCGGGTGGGTCGGCTTCGACAACTACGACGAGTTCCTCTTCGAGGGCCTCGCCTCGCGCGACAACCTCGCGGCGCTCCGGCGCACGCTGGTGTTCTCGTTCTTCGTCACCTTCTTGCAGTTCGGGCTCGGGCTCCTGCTCGCCGTGCTGCTCAACCAGCGGATCGCCGGCCGGACGGTCTTCCGGACCCTGTTCTTCATCCCGGTCATCCTGGGCGTCGTCGTCCAGGGCCTGATGTGGAAGCTGTTCCTGCTGCCCCGCGGCGGCCCGGCGGCCCAGGTCTTCGGCTGGTTCGGCGGTGAGTCGGAGTTCCTCGGCGGTCCGCAGGCCTTCGCCTGGGTGATCATCGTGCAGATCTGGGCGAACGTCGGGATCACGATGGTGATCTTCCTGGCCGGGATGCAGACCGTGCCCCAGGAGCTGTACGAGGCGGCTCAGGTCGACGGCGCGAGCCGCTGGCAGACCTTCCGCAACGTCACCTGGCCGCAGCTGACCCCGGCGATCAACACCAACCTGTTGCTGAACATCATCGGGTCGCTCCAGGCCTGGCAGCTGTTCCTGGTGCTCATCGGCTACCGGCCCGGGACGCAGGTGCTCGGCTACCTCGTGTTCGCCGAGGGCTTCGGTCAGACCTCGGGCTCGGTCACCACGGCGTTCCGGCAGGGCTACGCCGCTGCCGCCTCGATCGTGCTGTTCGTGCTCGTACTCGTCGTGGGGATGCTGGCGAACTTCGCCGTCTCCCGTAGGGAGAGGAAGTACATGGGATGAGTGCGATCATCGACGAGCCGGGCCCGATCCTCGACCGGCTCCCTCCAGAACGCATCGGCTCCAACAAGTCACGGGCGTTCCGCCGCAAGGGCGTCTCGTACCTGATTCTGATCCTGTTCGCGGCGCTCTACGTCGGCCCGCTGCTGATGCTCCTGAGCACCTCGCTCAAGTCGTTGCCCGAGTTCTTCCGGAACCCGACCGGCCTGCCCGAGACGTGGGAGTTCGGCAACTTCACGCGGGCCTGGGAGCTCGCCAACTTCCCGCGCTACATGCTCAACTCGGTCATCTACGCCACCGTCGCGACGGCGGCGTTCGTGATCACCTCGGTGTTCGTGGCGTTCCCGATCGCCCGGGGCTACGTCCGCGGCGCCGGTGCCCTGCTCACCCTGTACGTGGTGGCGCTGTTCCTGCCACCGGCGCTGATCCCGCAGTTCCAGTTGATCCTCAACCTCGGGCTCTACAACTCCCGCACCGGCTACATCCTGCTGTTCCTGGTCAACCCGATCGGGCTGATCATCCTGGTCAACTACATCAAGTCGATCCCGCGCGAGCTCGACGAGTCGGCCGCGGTCGACGGGTGCGGCTACATCCGGTTCGTGTTCAAGATCCTGTTGCCGCTGATCAAGCCGGCGGTCGCGACCGTCACGGTCATCCACGCGATCGGCATCTGGAACGAGCTGATCCTGGCGACGATCTACCTGTCGAACGACGATCTGTACCCGATCACCCGAGGCCTGATCGTGTTCGAGGGCGTGTACGGCAGCGACTGGCCGGCCCTCGCTGCGGCGGTGCTCATCCTGATGTTCCCGATGCTGGTGCTGTTCATGTTCCTGCAGCGGTACATCATCTCCGGGCTCACCGCCGGCGCCGTGAAGGGGTGAGCCGTGCGCTCACCGAGGACCCTTGCCGTGCTGGTCGCCTTCGTGGTCGGTGCAACCGGCGCCGCCTGCTCCTCGTCGGGGTCCGACGAGGAGACAGGCGGGTCGACCGTGGCGCCCGAGGGCACCGCCGCACCGACCGATGCATCGACCGGTTCGTCGACCGGTGCGTCGACCGGTGCGTCCGCGCCGTCGGAGTAATTCGTGTGCAGGTGCAGATCGACCCAGCGTGTATCTTCGCCGTCCGTCACGAAGTCGCCCCGGACGCCGCGTCGTCGCGCAACCGGTCGAGCACGGCGTTCACGAACCCCGCGGAATCTTCCGCCCCATACGCCTTGGCCAACTCGATCGCTTCATTGATCGCGGACTTCGGCGG
>CAYRXQ010000018.1:0-5581 GCA_964428115.1 uncultured Ilumatobacteraceae bacterium | reverse complement strand
GACGCCTGATCCCGTGAGCCCGCCCGAGGGCATGGAGCTCGTCTGGAGCGACGAGTTCGACGGCGACGAGATCGACCTGTCGAACTGGACCTTCGACCTCGGCGGGGGTGGGTGGGGCAACGGCGAGGCGCAGCACTACACCGACCGTCCCGAGAACGCTCGTGTCGAGAACGGTCTGCTGGTCATCGAGCTCCGCCAGGAGCGCTTCGAGGAGTCGTACCACACCTCGGCCAGGCTCAAGACCCAGGGCTTGCAGGAGTTCCAGTACGGGCGAATCGAGGCGCGCATCAAGGTGCCCACGGGCGTCGGGACCTGGCCGGCGTTCTGGATGCTGGGCGCCGACTTCGACAACGCGTCCGACGACCCCGCCCGGCGCTGGCCGAACGTCGGCGAGATCGACGTCATGGAGTACGTCGGTCGGGAGCCGGATCTGGTGGTGGGCACCATCCACGGGCCGGGTTACGCGGGCGCCGGTGGGCTGACGCGTTGGAACCGCCAGGAGTTCCCGATCGCCGACGACTTCCACACCTTCGCGATCGAGTGGGATGCGGACGGGATCCGCTGGTTCTTCGACGACGAGCAGTACTACGAGCTCGGACCGGAATCGTTGGGGGATCGTGAGTGGGTGTTCGATCGCCCGTTCTTCATGATCCTGAACCTCGCGCTCGGCGGCACGCTGGGCGGGAACATCGCGCTCGACCTCGAGTTCCCGATCCACCTCTACGTCGATCACGTGCGCGTCTACCAGCCCGTCGACGGATAGCTGGCGGGATGTGCGAGGCGATCGCCCCGACGGGCATGATCGCAGCGGCGATGGAGCTGGGTGGCGAGGTGGGTGATGAGGATGCTGATGGAGGACGACCGATGAGCGGACACACCTACGGTGTGCGCAGCCTGACGCTCGAAGAGATCGGCCGGCGTGCCGGCGTCTCGCGCTCGACGGTGTCGCGGGTGCTCAACCAGCATCCCGATGTCCGACCCGCGGTGCGCGCCCGCGTCGAGGAGGTCATCCAGGAGACGGGCTCCCAGCCCAATCCCGCGGCGCGCGCCCTGGTCTCGAACCGCAGCGGCCTGACCGGCCTGGTGATGCTCACCGACGTCGACGAGCTGTTCGGCGATCCCTACTACTCAGCGCTGGTCCACGGCATCGAACTGGGCTGCGCCGAGCACGGGACGATCTTCGCCCTGTTCCCGGTTCGCGGGCCCGACGGGGAATCCGACGCGTTGATCCCCCAGATCGCCCAGGGCTTCATCGACGGGGTCATCGTGACCGCGGGGCCCCGCAGCGACCGGTTGATCTCCGCCCTGCGAGAGCGCGGCAAGCGGATGGTCGTCATCGGCCATCCCAACGACGACCACGACCTGCGGCGCGTCGACGTGGAGAACCGGGCGGGGAGCGTCACCGCGACCGCCCACCTGATCGAGCACGGCCGGCAGCGGATCGGCTTCGTCGGGGCCGCGCCCGAGCACCGCTTCGGCGTCGAGCGGCTCGACGGCTACCGCGAGGCGCTGGCCGCCGCGGGCCGCACGGTCGACGAGCGCCTCGTGCACCTCGACCAACCGACCCCCGAGGGCGGTCATCGGGCGACCCTGGCGCTGCTCGACGAGCGGCCTGACGCGATCTACGCGTCGACCGACCCGATGGCGGCCGGCGCCTACCGTGCCCTGGCCGAGCGGGGGCTGCGCATCCCCGAGGACGTCGCGGTCGTCGGCTTCGACGGCCTCCCGGGTGGCCCGCGCCTCGAGCCGTTGCTCACCACGATCGTGCAGCCGGTGGTCGAGGTCGGGCGCACCGCGGTGTCGCTCCTCGAGGACGACGGACCCCGACCGAACGGTCCGGTGGTGCTGCCGACCTCGCTGCGGCCGGGCGCCTCCTGCGGATGCCGCGCCGCCGCCGAGGACGATCTGCGGTGAGCGTCGCAGCGCTCCTCGACGCGATGACCCTCGCCGAGAAGATCGGCCAGATGACACAGGTGGCGTGGCAGTCGGCCACCCCCGACGACGTGGCCGAGTGGGGCATCGGGTCGGTGCTCAGCGGTGGCGGCGGCAACCCGGCCGACGGCTCGGCCCGCGCCTGGCGGTCGCACGTGGCGTCGTACGTCGAGGGATCCCGCCGCAGCCGGCTGGGCATCCCGATCCTGTACGGCAGCGATGCCGTGCACGGGCACAACAATGTGCGTGGCGCAACGATCTTCCCGCACCAGATCGGGCTGGGCGCCACCGGTGATGCCGACCTGGTGCGTCGGATCGCACGCGCCGCGGCACTCGAGACCGCCGCGACCGGCGTCCACTGGTCGTTCGCCCCGTGCCTGGCCGTGCCCCAGGATCCGCGGTGGGGCCGCACCTACGAGGGCTTCTCGGAGGATCCCGAGCTCGTCGCCGCGCTCGGCCGGGCCGCGGTCGAGGGCTGGCACGGCCCGGCGCTGCGAGCCGACGGGGTCCTCGCCTGCGTCAAGCACTTCGTGGGCGAAGGGGCGATGGTCTGGGGGACGGCCGGCCCGCATCGCCATCCCTGGTACTCGTGGTGGGATGCCTGGGCACCGGCGTGGCGCATCGATCAGGGCGACATCGACCTCGACGAGGACGAGCTGCGGCGCACCCATCTCGCCCCCTTCGTCGCGGCCCTCGAGGCCGGGGCGCTGACGGTCATGGCCTCGTACGCGTCGTGGCACGGGCGGCGCATGCACGCCCATCGACCGCTGCTCACCGACGTGCTCAAGGGCGAGCTCGGGCTCGACGGCTTCGTCGTCAGCGACTGGATGGCCGTCGAGCAGCTCGACGCCGATCACCACACCGCCGTCGAGCTGGCGATCGACGCCGGCGTCGACATGGTGATGGTGCCCTTCGACTTCCGCCGCTTCGTCACCACGGTGCTCGATCTGGTCGAGGCCGGGCGGCTCCCCCTCGAGCGGATCGACGATGCCGTCACCCGCATCCTCACCGTGAAGGAGCGCCTCGGGCTCCTCGACGACGGCGACGGCGACCGTGACCGTGACCGTGACCGCGCCGGGGTTGCGTCGTCGCGTCGGCCGGCGGTCCCACTCGAGGTCATGGGCTGTGACGAGCACCGGGCGCTGGCCCGCGACGCGGTGCGGGCCTCGGCCGTGGTCCTGGTCGATGGTGGGGTGCTGCCGGTCCCACCCGGGCGCACCGTCCTCGCAGCGGGCGCGGCCCTCGACGACATCGGCATCGCATGCGGCGGCTGGACGATCTCCTGGGAGGGATCGGCGGGGCCGATCACCGAGGGGAGCACGATCCTCGACGGTCTGCGCCGGGTCGTGGGTCCGGGCCACGTCGTGTACGAGCGGGACGGGCGGTTCGACGAGGAGCGGGCGCCGTACGGGGTGGTCACGGTGCACGAGCTGCCCTATGTCGAGGGCGGCGGTGACCGGGCCGATCTCTCGGTGCCCGACGAGCAGCTCGAGGTGGTGCGCGCAGTGCGCGCCCACGTCGACCACCTCGTGGTCGTGGTGATCTCGGGCCGTCCGCTGCTGATCGAGCCGATCGTCGCGCTGGCCGATGCCGTCCTCGCGTGCTGGCTGCCCGGCAGCGAGGCCGACGGGATCGCCGAGGTGTTGACGGGGCTGGCGCCGGCCACCGGACGGTTGCCCGTCACCTGGCCCCGCGTCACGGCGCCGAGTGGATCGGCGGGAGCCGTCGAGGCCGGTGCCGGGGCGGGGCCCGACGACGAGCCCGTCGCCTGGCCCGTCGGATTTCGCGCGAGCACCGGGCTCGCCCAGGCACGCACAGGAGGAACGCCATGCAGCGCGTGACCACGGGGACCGAGACCGCCGAGGTGCCTGCCGAGGTGCCCGCCGAGGTGCCCGAGGGCCTGGTCGACCTGGACGGACGGGAGTGGTACGCGATCCCCGAGGTCGATCGGATCCCCCCGTTCCTGATGAGCGTCGTCAGCGACGGCGACCGCTGGTGCTTCGCCTCGAGTGCCGGGCCGCTCACCGCCGGCCGCCGGGACGCAACCCAGGCGCTGTTCCCCTACGAGACCGACGACCGGCTGCACCGTGCAGTCGGCCGCAGCGGGCCGGTCACGGTCTGCCGCGTCGGCGGGACGGTCTGGCGCCCGCTGCGCGAGCGACGTGCCGAGGGGCGGACCTTGCTGAAGTCGAGCCTCGGCGATGCCGTGATCCTCGAGGAGTCACATCCGTCGACGGGGCTGTGGTTCCGGTCGCGGTGGACCTCGTGCGAGCGGTTCGGGTTCGTCCGCACCGCCACGCTGGCCAACCGCGGTGGGCACACCCTGCAGGTGGAGGTCCTCGACGGGCTGCTCGACGTCCTGCCCGCCGGCCTCGTCCCGACGACCTATTCACGGCTCAGCAACCTCACCCAGGCCTACAAGCGCAGCGAGCTCGTCGACGATCGCCTCGCGGTGTACTCGCTCGAGGCGCCGGTGAGCGACAGCGCCGAGCCCGAGGAGGTGCTGCGCGCGACCACGGTGTTCTCGGTCGGCCTCCCTGGTGCATCGGTGGTGCTCGACCCGGCCGCCCTCGAGGCCTTCGAGGACGAGCCTGGTCACGACGAGGCCGGTCAGGGCGACGCTGGTGACGGCACGGGCGGTACGGGCGACTCGGTTGGCACGGGCGGCTCGCCAGCTCGCCTCGTGACGGGCCGACCCGGCGCGCACCTCCTCCACGGGGTCGTCACGCTCGAGCCGGGCGACGAGATCACCTGGCACCTCGTCGCCGACGTCGCCCGCGATCAGGCCGACGTCGTCGCGCTGGCCTCCCTGCTGCGGACCGAGCCCGACCTCGACGCGGCGATCGAGTCGGCCATCGCGGCGGCGGGCGAGCGGCTCTGGTCGATCATGGCCCGCGCCGACGCGCTCCAGCTCACCGCCGACCGCGTCGCGTGCGCCCACCACCTCGCGAACGTGACGTACAACGTGATGCGCGGTGGCGTGCCGCTCGACGGTCACCGGATCGATGTCGCCGACCTGACCGCGTTCCTGCGCGTCCGGAACCGGCAGGTGGCCGACCGCCACGCCGACCTGCTCGCGGCCCTGCCGCCGACGATCGATCGGGCCGAGTTGCTCGGGCGAGCCACCGCGACCGCGGACGTCGACCTGATCCGCCTCGTCGGCGCCTACCTGCCGTTCAGCTTCTCGCGCCGCCACGGCGACCCGAGCCGCCCGTGGAACGCCTTCTCGATCCGGGTCCACGACGACGAGGGCAATCCGGTCATCCACTACGAGGGCAACTGGCGCGACGTGTTCCAGAACTGGGAAGCGCTGTGCGCGAGCTTCCCCGAGTACCTCCCGGGCGTGGTCGCGACCTTCGTCGACGCGTCGACCGCGGACGGGTACAACCCGTATCGGATCGGTCGCGACGGGATCGACTGGGAGGTGCCCGACCCCGAGGACCCCTGGGCCAACCTGGGCTACTGGGGTGACCACCAACTCGTCTACCTCCTGCGCCTGCTCGACTCGACCGAGCAGCACCTGCCCGGCACGATCCCGGCGATGCTCGGCGAGCGCCGCCACACCTATGCCGACGTGCCGTACCGCATCGCGACCTTCGACCAGCTCCTCGACGACCCCAAGGTGACGATCCACTACGACGACGCCGCG
>CAYRXQ010000017.1:0-24761 GCA_964428115.1 uncultured Ilumatobacteraceae bacterium | reverse complement strand
ATCGGCAAGGCCCGAACCCCCGTCAGGGTTCGGGTCGTTGTGTTTTTCGGGCCGGTCAGGCACGTACGGGACTCGGCGACGCGCAACGGGCACACCTCGTCGCGTGGCAGCGCCGACTCGGGATCAGGTGTCGCGGGCGGTGCGGAGCGGGTCGACGACCTCGAGGACGGCGTCGACGTCGGAGGCTCCGTGTCCGTGGGCAACCGTGCTGGCCAGCTGCGACATGCCCGCAGCGCCAACGGGTACCGCGAGGCCCCACGCGGCGGCCATCTCCAACGCCAGCGCGAGGTCCTTCAGCCCCAACGCCGCCGGGAACCGGGGAGCGAAGTCCTCCGCGATCATCCACGGCAGGCGAACCTCGGCCTGGTACGACCATGCGCCGGTGTCGGCCAGCGACTCGATGAACGCGTCGCTGGTGACCCCGGCGCGACGACACAGCGCGTAGCCCTCCGCCAGGACGGCGAGGTTGATCATCCCGATCAGATTCGACACCAGCTTGAACGCAGTCGCCGCTTCGACCGAACCCAGCCGGTGCACGGTGTCGCCGATGCACGAGAACACGGGCTCGAGCAGGTCGAGTGCCGCCGGCGGGCCACCGACGAACAGGGGCAGCTCTCCCGACTCGGCCTGAGCCGGCCCCTTGCCGAGCAGGCACGCGACGAACCGTGCCTCACCCACGAGGTCGGCCACGGCGCGGGCGGTCTGCGGACCGACGGTCGAGGTGTCCATGACGATGGTCCGCTCGGCCAGGTGGGGCGCGAGCTCCCCGTAGACGTCGAGGACATCGGCCGGCATGGGCAGGCTGCTGATCACGAGGTCGGCACCGACCACCGCAGCCGCCATGTCCGCTGCTGCGGTGGCCCCGACCTCGACGCAGCGGGCGACGGCGTCGGCAGCGACGTCGACGACCTGGACGTCGAAGTCGGGATGACGGGCGAGGTTGCGGGCGACGCCGCCACCCATCTTGCCGAGCCCGATGACCGCGATCCTGCGGATGGTCTGCGTGTGCGCCATGGTCGTGGAGCCTTTCGCCGGTGCCGGTCGGAGGTGGAGGTGAGATTCAGAACTCGACGACGGGGATGCCGAGCTCGTCGGCCACCGCCCGCAGGCCGGGCCGGACGTCGTTCCATGCGAGCACCGTGTGGTGCGGGAACCCACCGGTCACCAGCGACTCGACGAACCGGGTCGCGTCGGTGTCGAGCCGCACGTCGGCGGTGTTGCCCTGGAACCGGTTGGGACGATCGAGGGCGGTCCCCGACGCGATCAGCATCCGCAACGAGCCCGGCCGCCCCGGGTCGTCGGTGAGACGGACGGCGATGACCGGCCCCGGCCGCAGCGCGAAGTTGCCGACCACGCCGATCTTGCGGTTGCAGTGGGTGAACTGCGTCGCGGAGGCCGGGTCGGCAGCGAGGCCGGTGGCCGCGGATCCGCAGTGCCAGAAGCGCACCAGGTTCTCGTCGGCGACCACGTCGACGGTGTCGACGAGGTAGCTCGGACCCGACCCGAGCGCCGCCAGGAGCAGCATCGTTGCGGCGCCGTAGACGTCGCGCTCGCACTGCGTGGCGACCTCCTCGTCGGCGAGGCGCGACAACGCCGAGCACGGGCAGACACCGAGCTCGGTGGGGAACTCGGGCCAGCAACGGATCGAGAGCGCCGAAAGACGTTCGTCGTCGCGCCACTCTCGCAGCGCGATCGTGACCGCGGCGAACGTGTCGAGGACGCCGTGCTCGAGATCGGCCAGGCTCGGCTGCCACGCCATCGCCGCGGCCAGCTCGCGCTCGCGGTCGGGCCGGGCGACCCGTTCGATCTCGGCGAACATCGCGTCGAGCTCCAACGCCTCGACCTCGAGGCCGAACAGCTCGCGCAGCACGACGGCGTCGAACTCACTGGGGGTGAAGCCGTGCGGCGGATCGCCGAGCACCCCGATCCGTTGACCTCGGAGCTGGTCGAGCGCGGCGAGCGCCACGTCGCGAGCGGCGCGAGCGCCACGGGACTCGGGGAGCTCGGCCGCTGCGGGCAGCTCGCCGGCGAGGGCGGCAGCGAGCAGGGCTCGAACCGCCGGCTCGTCGGGATCGCCGTAGCACAGGCGCACGTCGACGCCCGCACGGACCAGGGCGTGCGCGGCGAGATTCGCGCCGCAGAGGGAGTTGAGCAGCAGGCGGTCGCCGGGCGCTCCCGGTTCCCGGAACGCCCACAGCAGGACCGGTCGGCCGAGCTCGCGGTACAGCTCGAGCGCCGCGCTCGCATCGGAGAACGACGCGCACGCGTGCACCACCAGGTCGACGTCACGGTCGACCTCTCGATCGAGCAACGCCCGGGCCGCCGCGACCTGGGCGCCGTCCATCACGAGCCCGTCAGGGCGCAGCACCTCGGCGCCGAGGTCGCGCAGCAACGCGACGGCGGCATCGGCAGCGGCGGTCGCCGCGGGGATGTCGAACGTCGGGCGGGCGGTTGCGATGAGCACGGCGGTCGACATGGCGGATCCGTCGTGCGGTGGGCCGTTGCGAACGCTGGTCACGAACGGGCCCTCACGACGCGGTCGGCGATGGCAGCGAAGTGATCGAGCCGGTCCACGGCAGGGCCGGCGAGGCACTGGTTGACGTCGGTGGCACCGAGGCAGGACGCCCAGACCGCGCGCCCGGCGAGGAATCCGGAGGCACCCGCTTCGCAGGCAACCTCGATCGCACGGGGGAAGTCCGCTTCGGCGACCCCCGACGACAGGATCACCCACGGCGAGTCGACGGCGGCGTCGATGGCGGCGCAGCGCTCGCGCATCTCGGCGGGGTTGCCGCCGCCGCGAAGCGGCATCTCACCCTTGTACAGGTCGGCGCCGAGCGCGCCGAGCTCGTGGGCGGCAGCGATGATCGCGTCGTCGTGATCCCACGCCACCGAGTCGTCGAGGGGTGGTCTGCAGACCGGTTCGATGATGCTCGCGAGACCGGCGGCTGCGCATCGCTCGACGAACTCGTCCACCATGGCGGTGCGCCGACCAGCCGGCTGATCGGGACGGTGCAGGACCAGGAGCTTGAGGGCGACGGCGCCCTGATCGCGCACCGTCGCCGGATCGACCAGCCGATCGATCTCCACCTCGCCGACCAACTGACCGTGGGCCTCGATGAACCGATCCGCCGAGCAGATCAGTCCGCAGCCGTCGGCGACCACACCGGCCTCGATGGCCCGATCGAACGCGAACTGCCGATCGATGAGGACCGCGGACGCGTGCGGGCTGAGGATGCGGGCGGCGTCGAGCTTGAATCGGATCATCGCCTCGTCGTCGACCGGACTCGTCGCGCCGGTGGCCTCGGTGATCATGGCCCGGAGCGCCTCTCGCTGGTCGACGGCGAGCATCGCGAACGCTCCGCTCGGCCGACGGAGGGGATCCAGCAGGTCGGTGGTCATGGTGAGAGGTCCTCGCTACGGGTGGATGGACGGCGCTGGCGCCGGACGCACCTGGAGCGCGGCGACGAGCTCGGCGTGCGTGGGGATCGCCGAGCGACCGTCGAGGCCCTGGCACGAGCAGAACGCCGCACGGTTCGCGTAGCGCAGGCTGTCGCGGAGATCGAGGCCGTGGTGGAGCGCTGCCAGGAGCGCGCCGTGGAAGACGTCGCCGGCGCCGAGCGTGGACAGCAGCGCACCATGCTCACCGGGGACGTGCACGAAGCCGTGGTCGACCGAGCGTGCGAACGACCCGGCGCTGCCATCGGTGGCCACGACGGTCCGCGCACCACCGGCGATCGCTGCGGCGAGCAGCTGCTCGGGGTCGCCGTCGCCGTATCGACGGACCAGCGCCGAGATCGTCGGCACGAAGAGGTCGACGCCGTCGGGGGTGAAGTCGGCGATCGGGTTGCCGGCGTCCACCGAGAGCGACGGACGTCGCGGGGACGTGCGCCACCACTCGGACACCGCACCCCAACCGGCCTGATCGACGTGCACCCAGTCGGCGGCGACGAGCAGCTCGCGGGCACGCCGGCCGAGTCGGAGCGGTTCCGGTGGCCGAGTGATGATCGCGCGGGTCGCCCGAACGGCGTCGACGATGACGACGCTCGATGCCGAGCGACCGCCCGGGATGCGGGTGACGCCGCTCACATCGACACCCTCGGCGGTGAGGCCGTCGAGGATCGAGGTCGCTTCGGGGTCGTCGCCGACACTGCCGACGAAGGCCACCGGCACACCGAGCCGGGCGGCGGCGACCGCCGAGGTCGCAGCCGGGCCGCCTCCCGCGTGCACCAGCTCGCCGGCGACGATGCGTTCATCGGGATCCGGGTACCGGTCGACGAGAGCGATCGTGTCCTGGGTGGCGACCCCGGCGAAGACATGCGTTGGTTCGGGCATCAGCGCTCCTGCGTTGCCCACCGTAGACCCACCGTCCGCCGCTCGGAACAGCGCCATCAGGGAGTCATCGTTCGGATTGCGCGACGCCGCATACCCTGTGTCGTCGGTCAGGGCGTCGAAGCCTCCCTTCGAGCCGTCCGTGTAGCCGAACTCGACTCGCCAGTTGCCCCGGCGGTCGGGCTGGTGAACCCTCGCATTGACCGAGGCCTACGCGAGTTCCGAGGCGGTGCTCGCACACATCGCTGCCACGGGAGAACTGCTCCCCCGCTTGATGGAACTCGGGGGCGGCATGAACGTGGAGGTCTTCGGCACTCCTTCTCCGACCCTGCTCGATGCCGCAGCCGCGTTGAATCCAGCGATCTACTCGTACCTGCAGGGCAAGTAGTCGTACTGGGCAACGGCGACCGGATGATCGCCATCCACGCCGGGAAGCTCCGCCGCCACGCAACGACCGACCCGTGCGGCGTCGGCCGTGCGACAGGTCGGCCGCCCGCGGGTGCACCGAGACTGCCGTCGTATATCTCGACGGCGGTGCGGTATATACTTACTGGATGACCAAGCGATTGATCGACGTCGACGACGACGCGCTCGATGCGGCGCGCGCCGAACTCGGGACCCGCACCATCAAGGACACCGTCAACGAGGCGCTGCGTCGCGCCGCCCGCCAACGGAGCGCCGAGCTCGCCAGCGCTCTGACCGTGCTCGCCGACGCAGATCTCGACGAACGCTCCGCGGCCTGGCGCTGATGTTCCTGCTCGATACGAGCGTGCTGACCAGACTCCGTGCCCCGTCCATCGTCCAGCGAATCGAGGAACTCGACGGAGACGGTCTGGCGCGCGCGTCCATGACCGACCTCGAGATCGGCTTCTCGGCACGCAGCGCCGACGAATGGGATCGGCTCGTCGCGGCGCTCGCAGCGTTCCGCCGAATCGACGTCGAAGCTCATCACTTCGATCGCGCTCGACAGGTCCAACGCCGCCTCGCCGCCGACGGACTCAGAGGGCGCAAGGTACCCGATCTCCTCATCGCCGCGGTGGCCGAGGCGACATCGCTCACCGTGCTGCACTACGACGCCGACTTCGACCACATCGCAGCCGTCACCGGACAACCGACCCAGTGGATCGTCGAACGCGGGTCGGTCGACTGATCGGCTTGAGTTGCGCGTCCGCTTGAGATTCGCGGCGCCCGGTGGCGGACACGCCGATCTACGGCACCTGACGCCGGTTCAGCGCAGTGCCGTGACCCGGTGGACGGACACGGGGCGAGTCATGCCTTTGAGTTCGACCTCGCCGGCCCGCTCGGTGGCCACGGCGTCGCCCAGCGCTGCCACCACGCGCTCGGCCGCCAGCACCTCGCCACCCTGCGCCTGAGCGCACAAGCGGGCGGCGAGGTTCACGACGGTGCCGATGGCGGTGTACTCGAAGCGGCCGTCGAAGCCGATCTGGCCGCACGTCGCGTGCCCCGTGGCGATACCGACGCCGAGCCGCAGATCGTGCCCGCGGCGCTTCCACTCACCGGCCAGCCGTTCGGTGTGATCCCTCATGGCCAGGCCGAGGGTGACCGCGCGACGCTCGGGGTGCTCGCACGGGATTGGGTCGTTGAAGAACACCATCATCCCGTCGCCGGTGAACTGCGACAGGGTGCCGCCCTGCTCGAAGATCACCGGGCCGATCGCGTCGTGCATCTCCTGGAGCACCGCCATCACGTCCTCCGGCTCGGAGCGCTCCGCGAACGAGGTGAAGCCCCGCAGATCGCAGAACAACACGGTGATCTCGGCGCGATGGCTCTGCAACATCGCAGCACCGCCTGCCTCCATCACCTCCACCAGCTGCGGCGGCACGAAACGGCGCATCACGCTGAAGCGCTCGACCTCCTGGACCTGCTCGGCGACGCGCCGTTCGAGCTCGGCGTTCCATGCGGCGACCTGGGCCAGGAGTTCGCGTTCGGCATCGCGCAGGCGCTTCTTCTCCACGCACGCTGCGACTCGCGCCTTCAGCAGCACCGGGTCGAACGGCTTGGGGAGGTAGTCCTCGGCCCCAGCCTCGATGCAGCGCACGACGCTGGCCATGTCGTCGAGGGCCGAGATCATGATCACCGGGATGTGCCGGATGGCGGGGTCGGCGCGATGCCGTTCCAATACCTCGAAGCCGTCCAGCCGGGGCATCATCACGTCGAGCAGGACGAGGTCGATGCCGGCATCTGCCTGCGCCAGCTGCTCGAGCGCCTCCACGCCATCGCGAGCCTCGATGATGCCGTAGCCCAGCTTCGCGAGCCGGCGGCCGAGCACGTTGCGGTTGGCCTCGTCGTCGTCGACCACCAGGACGGTCTCCAGCCGGCCCGACAGCGGCGCGGCCGCATCGCCGGCGTCACGTTCCACCAGCAGCGGGCCGTCAGCGAGCCGTGTTGCCAATGCGCCGAGACGAGCTGCCGCAACCGACAAACGGTCGATGTCGGCGGCGGGGAGCGACGAGGTCGCCGTCAGGCCAGCGGTCAGGGACTCGATGGCGGCGACCCGCTCGATGAGTGCGTCGACGGAGACTGCCGAGCCTCCCGGGGCGCCGGCGTCTGAGTCGACGCCGTCGCCGAGGAGACCGGGGACCAGTTCGAGCACGTCGCGAGCCCGAGCACGGACGGCCTCCAGCGCCTCGACCTCGGCCTCGCTGACATCTTCCTCCTCGAGCAGCAGCTCGGCGTATCCGATGAGGTGGTTCACCGGTGTGCGCAGCTCGTGGCGCAGCTCGCGGGCTTCCTCCGGGGTCACTCGGGCGGCTCCACACCGAACGCCGCCATCTTCGACAGCAGTCGAGGCAGGTCGACGGGCTTGGTGTCGTAGTCGTCGCAGCCGGCCCCCATCGCCTTCTCGCGGTCGCCCGGCATCGAGTGCGCGGTGAGCGCGATCACGGGCAGGTGCGCCGTCGACGGCTCGGCCCGGATCGCCTGCGTGGCTTCCCAGCCGTTCATCACCGGCAGGCTCATGTCCATCAGCACCAGGTCGGGCAGTTCGGTGCGCGCCATGGCGACGCCTTCGCCGCCGTCGACAGCCATCACCACCTCGAACCCGCGGCGTTCGAGCCGTCGCGACAGCATGTCGCGGTTCATCTCGTTGTCCTCGACGATCAGGATCTTGGGCATGGCGGTTCGATCTCCGGTCAGGCCGTGTCGGCGGCGTCGGGGTGTGGCACCGAACGAACGGTGAGGCCGTCGATGTCCTGGAAGTCGGCGGGGTTGACGGTGTACAGCGGGAGCTCGTTGGCGAGCGCCACGGCCGCGATCAACGCGTCGTACGCCCGTGCCGCCGGCTTGCGGCCGGCCTGGCGGAGGTTGGCCGCGACCCAACCGAGCCGGCGGGCAGCGGCGGCATCGAACGGCAGCGCACGGAACGACGACTCGGCCAGCTGCAGGTGTGCCTGGCGAACGGCGCGTTCATGCTGATCATCGGTGACGAGCGGTCCGACCGACAGCTCGGCGAGGGTGATCGTCGTGATCTCCGGATGCTCGGGGAGCGCCGACGCATCGGTGAGCCGGTCGAGGAGGATGACGGTGTTCGTGTCGAGGATCCCCCGGGCATCGGCATGTCCGGTGCGCCGAGGCGGCGGGCTGGTCACAGCGATGCGTCCAGCACACGATCGATGTCGGCTCGAAACGCGGCGACGTCCATCGACGGCAAGCCGCGCCACCGGGCGAGCAACGAGGCGGCGTCGAGGCCCTCCGGGGGCAGCGGCACCAACTCCGCGACCGGCACGCCCGAGCGGGTGATGACGACGGTCTCTCCGGACAGCACCCGGTCGATCACCTCACCGCCGTGGTTGCGGAGATCCCGGATGGTCACGTCGCTCATCGCCGGAATGTATCACGCGTGAGACGCGGCCGGAAGGGTGGCGGTGAAGGTCGACCCGACGCCGAAGTTGCTTGTGACGGTGATGTCGCCACCCATCATCTGGCAGAAGCTCCGGCTGAGCGCGAGCCCCAGCCCCGTGCCGCCGTACTTGCGCGTGGTCGACACGTCGGCCTGCGCGAACGCTTCGAACAGCTTGGCCTGCTGCTCGTCGGTCATTCCGATGCCGGTGTCGGTGACGGCGAACTCCACCGTGTCGTGCCCGGCCGGGTCGGCGCGCCGGGTGACGGCGAGCGTGATCGTGCCGTCTTCGGTGAACTTGGCCGCGTTCGACAACAGGTTGAACAGCACCTGCTTCACCTTGACGATGTCGGTGTCGAATGTGCCGACATCGCCAGGACAGGCGGCCACGAACGTGTTGCGGTTCTTCTCCACCAGCGGGCGCACGATCTGGTCGACCTCGCGCAACATCGCTGCGATGTCGACGGTCTCGACGAAGACGTCCATGCGTCCGGACTCCACCTTGGCCAGATCGAGGATCCCACTGATGAGCGTCAGCAGGTGCTGACCAGCCGATCGGATCTTGGCGAGGTCGGGCAGGAACTCCTCGGTGCCCAGGTCCTCGCACTCCTCGGCGATCAGCTCGGCGTAGCCGATGATCGCGTTGAGTGGCGTGCGCAGCTCGTGGGACATGTTGGCGAGGAACTCGCTCTTGTGCCGCGACGCGATCTCGAGCTCCTCGGTCTTGGCCTGCAGCTCGCTGAACAACCGGGCGTTCTCGATCGCGATCACCGCCTGATCGGCGAACGTCTGCAGCAGTTGTTTCTCCGAGTCGGTGAAGCGGACGTCGCCGGCCCGGTTGATGCTGACGGCTCCGAGACACTCACCACCGCTCATCAAGGGCACGACGGCAACCGAGAGCGCACCGAGCCCGCGCTGCACCATGAACGCGTCGATCCTCGGATACTCCGCTGCGAACAGGCCCTCACGAGCGGTGACATACAGCGGACGACCGCCGTCGATCACCTGGGAGATGAGCGCGAGCCCCTCGCGAGCGAGTCCGTCGTCGAACAGTCCGATGGTTGCCGCAGGAACCAGCTCCTGATCCCGGTAGACGTTCAAGACGGTGGTGTAACCGTCGACGAGCCGATGGGCTTGTTCGGCCAACTCGTTGAGCACGACGTCGAGATCGAACGCGGAGCGGCTGATGGTCTGCAGCACAGCGGCCACAGCAGTCTGCTGCTCGAGGGCGGCCCTCACCTCACGGTTGCGTTGTTCGAGCTCGCGGAACATGTCGGCGTTCTGGATGGCCAGCACGGCCTGATCCGCAAACGCCTGCAGGATGGGGCCGACCTTGGGGTCGAACGGGTCGACCTCGGTGCGGTTGAGGTTGATGTTGCCGATCCAGGTGTCGTCGCGGAACAGGGCGATGGTGACGAAGCTGCGAGTCGTGAACGCTTCGAACGACATGCCGACGGGATCGTTTCGTTGCCGCACGAACGCCGAGAAGTCGTCGATGAACACGGGCGCCCGCTGGTCGCGGGCCTTCAGGTTGACTCCGGCCTGGGCGATGGGCACCTCGCGGCCGAAGATGCCGTCGCGCTCCACGGACGTCGGCCAGACGCCTTCGAAGCGCAGCACGTCGCCCCTCACCAGCAGCACTCCCCCCACGGTGGCTCCGCAGAGGGCACCCGCCCGGGCAGCAATGCCGTCGAGCACCACCCGCAGGTCGCCGGGGTTGGCGCTGATCAAGGTCAGCACCTCGCTGGTCGCCGTCTGCAGCTCCAGCGATTCGGCGAGGTCGTTGTTGCGGGACTCCAGCGCCGCGAGCAACTCAGCGTTGTCGAGCGCGATCACGGCCTGGGCAGCGAACTCCTGCAGGAGCGCGATCTCGTCGTCGTCGAATGGCACCGGCTTGTCGCGCTGGGCGATGACGAATCCCCACGTGCCGAGATGGCCTTTCATCGGAACGAAGAGCACTGTGCCATCGGTGATGCCGCTCTCGAGGATCCTGGTCGCGACGAACGGGTTCTGCTCGCGCCAGTCGTCCACCGGCCCGATCAGCTGCATCGGGCGGCCCGACGTGTGTGCTTCGTCGACCACACGGTCGCTGCCCAGCCGTGGACGGGTTCCATCGAACCTCGAGAGGCCCCGCACGGCATCCCAGGCGATGAACGAATGGTCGTCGCCGTAGGTGATCCCCACATCGAACATGTCGACGAGCGCGGTTGCCGCCCGATGGATCTCGGGCAGCGTCCGCCCAAGGTCGCCGGGCGACGTGCTGATCACCCGCAGGATCTCGGCGTTCGCAGTCTGCCTGGTCAACGCCGCGTCGAGGTCGTTGAACAGCCTCGCGTTCGCGATCGCCACGACCGCTTGCTCGGCGAACGCCTGCAACGCCGACGCCTCGCGCTCATCGAACGGTCGAACCGTGTGGCGCACCACCCACAGGCTGCCGATCCACTCGTCATCGGCTACGAGCGCCATCACCATCGTCGAGCGCAGTCCGGCCCGGTCGGCGCGTTCGAGGTTCGGCGATCCGGGCCTGTCGTCGGCGCGCTCTCTCAGCAGAGCGACGCGGTCCGCTGTGGCGACCGGCGCACGAAGATGCAGCGACTCCAACGTCAGCGAGTCGGGCGCGCCGTACCGGGTCGACATCTGCCCGAGGCGGTCCCCCTTGATCACCCGGACCTCCATCTCGGGCACGGTGCTCGACGAGTTCGCCGACGGCAGCGTCACGAACCCACCGTCGGCGTGACAAAGTTCCACCGCCTTGTCGACGATGCCAGTGAGCACGGTGTCGAGGTCGCCCGGCGTCGTGCTGATCAGTCGAAGCACCTCACTCGTCGCAGTTTGGAGCTCGAGCGCGTCACGGAGCTCCTGCTGGCGGCGAGCGTTCTCGACGGCAGTCGCGGCTTGCGCGGCGAACGACTGGAGCAGCACGACGTCGTCGTCGGTGAACGGGTCGACGACGTCTCGGAACACGCAGACGCCCACCGCAGCGTCTCCGGCCGGAACGGGGACGTACACCGCCGACCTCGCGCCGATCGCGTTGGCCGCCTCCCGAGACTGCGCGTACTCGTCGCCGAGCGTCGACTGATCCTCGAAGCGAATCACCGAACGATCGCGCAGCACCTCCGCCAACGACGAGGTCCGATCGTTCGGCCGGGGCCACCGACCGCGCTCCACCTCACCGTCCGGTGCCGTGAACTGGGCATAGAGCGCGATCTCGTCGCCCTCGAGTGCGAACACGCCGGCGGATGGCGCGTCGAACAGTCCGGCCGCTGCCTGGGCGATCTCGAGCAAGACGGTCTGCAGGTCGTCGCCCGAAGCCACCGCGTGCAACACCTCGCCAAGGGCGCGCTCGCGACGCCGAAGTACCTCCGCCTCGTCCCCCGCCCCGGTCACTGCGCGCCCCGTGCCACGGCGCGACCGTAGACGCCGTAAACCCAGCTAGACCGCGCTCACGCAGATCGCCAGCTCGTCCGAGTCACGTACCGACTTCATCGTCATCGACCTGCCGACAGTCGTCGATGAGGTCGCCGAACACTTCGACACACTCCCCATCGCCTACCCCGAGCGCCCCTCGCTCCGGCTCACCCCGGCCCGGACCGAGTACGGCCGAAGGGGCATCTGATCGGATGCACTGGCCGCATGGGTGCGCATCCACCTGACGCAGCGATCGCCGCCTGTCAGGCCCAGCCGAGTTCCTGCATCGCCAGGCCGGAGTGCCAGATCTTGGTCACGTGGGCGATCTTGTCGCCGTCGAACTGCAGCGCGTAGGCGTAGTCGGTGCTCGTGCTCTTTCCCGTTGCGGGAAGGGGGCCGCCGTCGCCGCTGTGGGTCCCCCGGAACACCGCGTACACCACGACGCAGTTGCGCTCGGCGTCGGTGCCGAATCCCCGGATCTCGTACGACACGTCGCTCATGAAGGTGTGCAGGCCCTGCATCCAGTTGCTGTAGGCCTCGACCGAGGTCACTTCGGCGAGTGCTTCGGACTGGGCCGCGAACGCAGCGTTGCTGGTGCAGTACTGGGCGCACTCGTCCCAGCCCTGGCCCGATTCGCACGCCTCGAAGAAGGCGGCGGCGGTGTCGGCGATGTTGCTCGTGGCGGTGATCGTGTTCGTCATGATGGTGCTCCTTGTCTCGGGGCCGCCGATGTGCGACCCGATGCAGCGATCATGAAGCGCCGGCGGGAGGGGAACATCTCCCAGGTGGCATATATGCCAGGTGGCAGATGTCCATGTCAGGGCGGTCGACGACGATCGGGTCATGGACACCACGCTCGACCTCTCGTCAGAATCGGTCATGGCCGACACTCGTGATGATGATCTCGCCGATGACGAGGTTGCCGGCCGGACCAACCTGTCGTTGCCGTTGTCGAGCTTCGTCGGGCGAACCGCCGAGGTCGAGTCGCTCCGGTCGGAGATCCGTGAACGGCGACTGCTGACGATCACGGGGTCGGGTGGATGTGGCAAGAGTCGGCTGGCGTACGAGGTTGCGTGGACCGAGCTCGACGGCACTCCCGACGGGGTCTGGAGTGTCGAGCTCGCTCCGGTCGGCGACCCGGAGCTCGTCGCTGCCGAGTTCGGCCAGGTGCTCGGCCTCCGCGAGGAGTTCGGCCGCCCGATCATCGACACCCTGGCCGACGGTCTCCGCCAGTTCGACGGTCTCGTCGTGTTCGACAACTGCGAGCACGTACTCGGTGGCGTTCGGCCACTCGTCGACCAGCTGTTGCGGCGCTGCCCGACGCTGCGCGTCCTGACCACGAGCCGTGAGCCACTCGGCGTCACAGGCGAGACCACGTGGCGCGTGCCATCGCTCGAGCGCGACGCAGGCGTCGAGTTGTTCATGCAACGCGCACGCAGCGCCCGGCCCGACTTCGACCCGCGCGACGACGAGCTGGCCGCGATCGGCCGGATCGTCGAGCGTCTCGACGGCATTCCCCTGGCGATCGAGCTGGCGGCGGCGCGGGTCAGGATGATGAGCCCCGGCAGCATCGAGGCGGCACTCGAGGATCGGTTCCGGTTGTTGACCGGCGGGAGCCGAACGTCGCTGGCGCGCCAGCAGACGCTCGAGGCCTCGGTCGCCTGGAGCTACGACCTCCTCGAGAACGACGAGAAACTGGTTGCCCGGCGGCTCGCCGTGATGTCCGACTTCACCCTGGACGCCGCTGAGGCCGTCGCGGTCGACGACAGCGTCGACTCGCTGGCGGTTCTCGATCTCCTCACCCACCTCGTCGACAAGTCGATGGTGCGGGTCGACCATGCCCACCCGGTGACGCGGTACCGGTTCCTCGAGTCGATCCGACAGTTCCTCCACGGCAGGCTCGTCGAGTCCGGTGAGGCCGAACGTGCTCGCGCACTCCATCTCGACCACTTCCTGGCACTCGTCGAGTCGGTGGAACCGCAGATCGCGTTCGGCGACAGCGCGCGCCTGTTGTCGATGCTCGAACTCGAACACGACAACCTCGAAGCCGCGCTCGACTTCGCCGACGCCACCAGCCGGCGAGAGCAAGCGCTACGGCTCGCCGCGTCGATGACCCTGTTCTGGGAGCTGCGCGGGCATCTGGGCCGGGGCAGCCGATGGCTCGCGCGGCTGCTCGACCAGACCGACGACGAGCCGACCCCGTGGCGAGGTCGCGCGTGTTGGGGTGCTGCGCACATCGGCCTGTACGGCGGTGACGTCGAGACGATGGGCATCCGGGCGCCCGAGGCGCTCCAGGAGGCGGAGCGGTTCGACGACGACTGGACGCGCGCCCGCGCCCTCAACACGATCGGGTTCGCCACCGCGATCACGGACCCCGCTCAGGCCCGTCCCGGCCTCGAGCGCAGTGTCGAACTCGGCGCACGGATCGGCGACGACTGGGCGGTGCTGAACAGCTCGAAGATGATGACGGCGGCCGGCTGGGCAGCGCAGGACGAGGCTCGCGCGATGGCCGATCTCGAGGTGCTGCGTGACCGCTCCACGCCACTCGATGCGACCTACTTCCTCGCCTGGTACCACGGGCTGCGTGGGTACTTCCTCACCCGGCGAGGTGAGCTGTCGACAGCCCGTGCCGAGCTCGACACGGCGATCGACATGTGCGACCGCATCGGGGAGCCGGTCACCGGGAGCATGAGCAAGGCATGGCGATGGGCGATCGACGTCATGGAGGGCGACTACGACGAGGCTCGCCGGCAGAGTGCTGCGCTGCTCGAGCGCGCCGCTGCGTCGGGTGGGGGGCTGGCGATCGCGGACCTGTTGGCCAACCTCGGCCGAGTGGCGATCGCGCAGGGCGATGTCGAGGCCGCCATCGAGGTGCTGGCTCCCGCCTACGACGCCCAACGCGAGCACGGGATCCCGTTCCTCCTCGCAACGATGGGCATGCCGCTGGCCACCGCTCACCGGATCGTCGGTGACCTCGACCGCGCCGTCTCGCTCCTCGACGACCTGGCCGGGCTGGCCCATGGGCTCGGCAACGACTGGGTCGGCGCAGCCGTCGATCTCGAACGATCGTGTGTCGCGCTCGCCCGCGACGACGTCGAGGAGGCCGACCGACTCGCCCACTCGGCCCTGGCCGTGTTCGCCCGGCTCGAACGCCGCCCAGACCTCGTCGCGGCGCTCGAACAACTCGGCTGCATCGCGGCATCGGTCGACAGTGGCGCCGAAGCGCTCCGGTGCTTCGGGGCGGCGGGAGCCGAGCGTGCGACGATCGGCCTGGCATCGCCCGCGCCGGTCAGTGCCGAGATCGAGCGGTGGCGGGCGACGCTCGTGGGGTCACTCGGGGCCGACCCCGCCGAAGTGCACTGGGCAGAGGGGGCCGCGCTCGGGCTCGAGGAAGCGGTCGAGTACGTGTCGCGGTCCCGCGGCGAACGAAAGCGCCCGAGCACCGGGTGGGCAAGCCTCACACCCACCGAGCATCGGGTCGTCGAACTGGTGGCCGAGGGGCTCACCAACCCGCAGATCGCCCAGCAGATGTTCATCGCCCGCGGCACCGTCAAGGTCCACGTCAGCCACATCTTCGCCAAGCTCGGCCTGTCCAACCGCGCCGAACTCGCCGCCCTCGCCACCCGTCGCTCCCCTGGCGACGGTCGATCGACGGCCTGACGCGGCATCCTGCGGCTGACCACCGCACTGGGGCGATCGGTCATGAGGTTCACCGAGTCCCATGAACGAGAACGTGCTCCACGCCGAGTGTTCGAGTTCACGGATGCGCGGGTCCGTTATCGCAGGCTGAGCTCCATGAAGCGCCAGTTGTGGTGGAGCTCGCTCGGTACTTCGGCACCGTCGTAGATGGGTCGGTCCCGGAAGCCTTCGGCTTCGTAGAGCCGGTGCGCCGATGTCATGAACGGGCCCGAGTCGAGTCTCATGCTCGAATATCCGAACGACCTTGCGTCGGCGACCAGACGCCGCACGATGGTCGCGCCCAGCCCACCGCCACGCTGGTCCGGCGGCACGAACACCCGCTTCATCTCGGATGCCCCATCGCCCGTGCGGCGCACGCCGCCCATGCCCACGACCGAACCGTCGCGACGCACGAGGTAGAACACACCCTCCGGTGGCTCCGCTGCGCACAGCTTGTCCAGCGTGGCCGCAACGTACTCGGCGATCGGCTGCCCCAGCAGCGCAGGCAGGTCGAGCCCGAAGGTGTGTTGGATGTTCGCGTCCAGCCAGTCGAGGTAGGCGACGTTGAGCTCGGTCAGCGCCGCCCGATCGCGGCCGGCGTCAGCAGGTTCGAATGTGATCGCCAACCGGCGCCCCTCTCTCTCGATCGCCGAACGGTAGGCGATATGGCGGCACGCGGGGTCGACCGCCGTCGGCGCGACTCGGAGCGCATCGCTCACGGTGGCTGCAGCAGACGTGTCGAAGCATGGGTCACTCCACGTCGAGTGCAGCGAGCACGAGCTCGGCGGCGTCGCCGATGGCTTCCAGCTGGGCGGGAGTGAGCAGGTCGACGAACAGGCGCCGGACCGCGCGGACGTGTCCGGGGGCTGCGGCTTCGATGACGCTGCGACCGTCAGGGGTGACGACCACGAAGGCACCGCGGCGGTCCGAGTCGCACCGCTCCTTGGCCACCAGCCCACGATCGACCATGCGGCCGACCTGGTGCGACAACCGGGACTTCTCCCAACCGAGGTCCGCCGCAAGCTCGAACAGCCGCATCCGGCCATCGGGCCGGTCGGTGAGCGCCACAAGCACGAGGTAGTCGGGGTACGAGAGGCCCGAGTCGGCGGCGAGTTGGCGGGCGAGCTCGCCTTCGAGGCGCATCTGCATGAACTGCAACGACCGCCACGCCCGCAGCTCCCGCTCATCCAACCAGCGCACCTCATCCATGTTCCGAATCCTACTTGTGGAATAGATGATAGGTCATCTATGTTGGATGACGTGTCCACTACTTCCAGGTGGGCAGCCACATGAACGCCACCAGACACACCGATCAGAACCCGAGAGGAACCATCATGAGCCGCTTCCAGGACAAGACCGTCATCATCACCGGTGCCGGATCAGGCCTCGGCCGCACCACCGCCGAGCGTCTCGGCAGCGAAGGCGCCAACTTGGTGCTCGTCGACATCGACACTGAGAGCCTCGACGGCGGCCAGTCCTACAAGTACTGACCACGCCGACCGGCCGCCACCACCCACCAAAGGGAGACCCCCCTGATGCCCGTTTCACCCGTCCGCCTCAACCACGCCGTGCTGTTCGTCGCCGACCTCGACCGATCGCTGCGCTTCTACACCGAACTGTTCGGCATGGAGATCGTCGCCCGCGAACCCCGCGCCAACGCCGCATTCCTCCGGCTGCCCCGCTCGGGCAACCACCATGACCTCGGCCTGTTCGGCGTTGGCGCCGCCGGTGGCACGAAGCGTCGAGGCGCAATCGGTCTCTACCACCTGGCCTGGCAGCTCGACACCATCGACGAACTCGCCGCTGCGCGCCGAGCAATCCTCGATGCCGGTGCCTACACCGGCGAATCGAGTCACGGCGCGACCAAGAGCGTCTACGGCGCCGACCCCGACGGCAACGAGTTCGAGCTCATGTGGATGCTTCCACGCGACCAGTGGGGGCCGTACGAGAACGCCGCTCCGATCGACCACCTCGACCTCGCCGACGAGGTCCGACGCTGGAGCGGTGTCCGCACCGCCGGGCATCTCGCTCCCGACACCGAGCCGGTTCGGTCATGACCTCGTTCGCGGAGGCCGTCGTCGCGTGGCGTGGCGACGCCAACGCCGAGGGCCCGTTGGTCGTGCTGTTGCACGGCCGCGGGTCGAACGAAGCCGACATCATCGCCCTCGCCGATCACCTCCCCGCCGGCCTCACGTACGCCGCCGTGCGGGCGCCGATCGGTGAGGGCGGCGGATACGCCTGGTTCGTCAACCGCGGCATCGGCCGCCCCGTCGCCGACTCGCTCGCCGAGACGATGTCATGGTTTCGCGCCTGGCTCGACGACGTCGCGCCCTCCGGACGGCCAGTGGTGCTCATCGGCTTCAGCGGCGGCGCCGCGTTCGCCGGTGGGCTGATCCTCGACGACCCACATCGATACACCGGCGCGGCCATCCTGTACGGCACGCTCCCCTTCGATGCCGGGGTGCCGACCACCCCCGGCCGCCTCGACGGGCTGCCGGTCCTCGCGGCCCACGGTGACACCGACACCGTCATCCCCCGGGAACTGCTCGAGCGCACGTGGACCTACCTCCACGACGACGCCGGCAGCACCACCACCGGCATCCGCGACCCCGGCGGCCACGGACTCAGCACAGCGGTCGTCACCCAGCTGTCCATCTGGCTTCAACATCTCACCACCACACCATCGACCTCATGAGTGCCGCTCGTCCGTTCGAGATCGGACTGGAACCCGACGACGACATCGACGCACCTGAGCGTCGACGTTGTCACATCTCGCCTCCTCGACGCCGCTGGCTTCGAGCGGACGGCAGAGACCGGACGGCACCGGTCACCAAGTCGGGGGATACCCTGTCGGCGGGGCGGGAAACGAGGAGCAATGTCGAAGTCCACTCGGAGCTGGTTCAGCCCGATCGTGAGCGTTGCGATGGTGGTGATCGTCGGTGTGCTCGCGTTGGTCGGGTTCGGAGCACTCTTCGACATCGACCTGCCGTTCGGGACCGAGACGAAGGATCATTCGCCGCCCGTCATCGTCAACCAGATCCGTGACCTCGCCGAATTCCGTGCGGCCGAGGCCGACCTCGAGGTCATCGTCGATCGGGAGCGCGACGTGAAGTGGGTGCCGTCGTTCCTTGCCGGTGAACGGGTGCAGTACGTGGCCGTTGGAACCGTCGACGCCACCGTCGACTTCTCGTCACTGAATGATGGCGCGGTCCTCTTCGCCGACGACGGCAGCGCGACGATCATCGTGCCGGCCCCGACGATCGGCGACCCGGTGATCGACTTCGACCAGAGCGGGGTGATGAACCGTGATCGCGGCGTGCTCGACCGTCTCGGCGGCGTCTTCGTCGACAACCCCACCGCCGAGGCCGAACTCATCGCAGAAGCGCAGGAGAAGATGGTGGCCGCGGCGGCGGCGAGCGACCTGCTCGCACGAGCCGAGGAGAACACGACGAGGGTCCTCACCGACCTCGCCATGGCGCTCGGGGTCGAGGACGTGCGGGTGGTGTTCGAACAGCCACGCGCGCCGTAGACGTGTGACGGGCTCGGAACTGCTCGGCGCCCGGGCCGGACGCCGGTTCACCCGAGCGTGAGGAGTCGAGCGATGCGGGGGTCGTCGGGGCCGAGGTAGTGGACGAGCACCCCGGCGACGGCCTCGATGTCGAGCGTCCCGGCGGCGTGCATCTCCTCGAGGTCGGCCCAGTCCTTCGTCCGGTCGAAGAACGCCTTGAACACCGCGAGGTCGCGGCAGGCGAGGAACGGGACGTCGAGACCGGCGAAGGGTTCCCGACGGATGCGCTCACCGACGCCGGCGTGGAACGGCGTCGTGTCGAGGAACACGTCGACCGGGGTGTGGGCCCACCAGAGGCGGGTCTGCCCGTCGGTCTCGAGCTGTGCGACCGCATCGTCGGTGGCCGTGATCTCCCGCGGCAGTGCTGCGAGGAGATCACCGGAGCGCTCGACCGGGACGAACACGTTGACGTCGATGTCGATGGTGCCGCGGGCGCGCTGTGTGCACCAGGCGAGTGCGAGTGCACCCCCGAACGCGTGGGGCAGGCGGGCGGCGTCGAGCACCCGGTGGATGGCGACGATCTTATCGGCGAGCCCCAGTCGGTCGGTCATGCCACCGGTCCGAAGCGGGGGGCGGTGAGCGTGGGGCTGTGGCGGGCGGGGAACATCTCGGCCAGCTCGAGCACCTCGACGAGCTCGCGCCCGCGGGCGGCCGGGTCGGCGGCGACCTCGGCCGGGCGTCGTGCGAGCGTGACGTCGACGTGGAAGCCGCAGGCGGTGAGGACCCGGTCGAGGGTGTCGACGTTCGGTGTCTTGCGGGCCTGCTCGTAGGCCGCCAACGTCGAGTGCGAGGTGTGCGCCCGCTCGGCGAGCTCGCGCAGCGACAGGCCGGCCCGCCGCCGTGCCGTCCGGATCAACCGCGCAACATCCACGCCGTCACGTTACCAGGTGGTATTCAAAAAGATACCAGTACTCGCTCGTGGGGAACGCCACGGACAGACCGGTGCAGCGCCCGACGCTCTCACCCCGGAGACTCCCTGCCGAGCAGCTGCGCCAGGGCCGCGCTCGCACCGCTGATGGCACCGCGGAAGGCGACATGCTGGTCGGGTCGCACGATCAGGCACTGGTCGTCCGCGAGACCGAACGTGTCGTCCCACACACCAGGCGGGCACGACACGACGACCCACGAACGGCCGGCTCCACTCGTCGGTGAACCCTCCCGCACGAGGAGCGTCGGCAGCGCGACGTCGGCGAGATCGAGCGTCGAGCGGCCGTCGGGAAGCCAAGCGTGCGGGAGGCGGCCGCCGGGTCGGGTGGATGGCACGTAGTCGCGTGCAGGCTCATCGAGCGTCGGCGCTTCCGTGCCATCGTCGAGCACCAGTGGGCCGGAGTAGGTGTGGCCGAGTTGGAGGCCGAGCAGGTCGAAGTGGATCGCCTGGTTCGCGATCGCTGCCTGCACCGCTGCTCGGCCCGTCGGATCGGTGAGCGTGGCGTGCATCGCCGCGGTCGACTCCTCGATGTCGTCGGTGACACCGAGCGTCATCGGGATCTCGATCAGCTTGAACGCATTGTGCATCGACTGGTCGCAGTTGAACTGTGCGACCGGCTTGCGTTCCGCCTCGTAGGTGTCCAGCACCGATGGGCCCAGCCGACCGTCCTCGACGGCGGCGACCTTCCACATCAGGTTGTGCACGTCGGCCACGCCGGTGTTCAACCCGAGTCCGCCGGTCGGTGGGAAGCGGTGGGCCGCGTCGCCGACGAGGAAGGTACGACCGCTGCGGTACCGCTCGGCGATCTGGGCGCTCATGTGCCACGTGCCGACGGTGAGGATCTCGAAGGGAATGTCGGGGTCGGTCATCGCAGCGCGGACGAGGGCCGCACCGTGGTCGGTGGTGAGGGTCTCGGCCGGTTGGGTGTCAGGGTCCCACGGATGCATGTACACCCACTCGCGATCACAGCCGTGGGAGACGAACGTGCCGCCGCTGGCCGGATCGAGGACGAAGTACAGGACAGCAGGCTGGCCGTCGATGAGCGGACGGAAGTCGGCGGCCATGTGGACCATGACGAACGATTGCAGCGAGCGCGGCCCGATCAGCTCGATGCCCAGCGAACGACGGACCGCGCTGGCAGCGCCGTCCGCTCCCAGCAGGTACTTGGTGGTGATGTGGACCGGCCCGTCGGGACCGGTCGCTGTCACCTCCACACCGTCGGCCGTCTCGGTCGCGTCGATCCAACGGTGGCCGTAGCGCACTTCGAGCTCCGGCGACAGCAGCAGCGGCTCGAGGCGGTGCTGGCTGAGGTTGCGCAGCGGGGTCGGCGTGACGGCGAGCATCTCGTCGCCCTGACGTTCATAGGGCAGCGTGCCGACGATCTCGCCGCCGAACTTCGTGACCCAGTGGACCAGTCCTGCCTCATCGGAGGAGAGTGCTGCCGCGAGGACCCGATCCATCGCCACGCCCGCCTGGCGCCAGATCTCGAACGTGCGGGCGTTGATCGCGTGGGCCGCAGGGCTCCGTTGCGGACCGTCGCGCTGTTCGAGGACCACGGCCGACAACCCGAGCCGATGGCACAGGTGCGCAGCCGTCAGGCCCGTGGGACCGGCACCGACGATGACGACGTCGACGGATGCGGACGCGGCCGGGGTGCTCATCAGAAGACCCCCTCGTAGCTGCCGCCGTCGAGTTGGATGCTCTGGCCACTCATGAACCCGGCCTGCGCGGAGCACACGAACGCGAACGTGGCGCCGAACTCCTCCGGGCGACCCAGCCGACCCGCCCGGATCGACGCCACCTGTTCGGCGCGCGCCTCGTCGTAGGTGATGCCGCGGTACCGCATCACCAGTTCTGCCATCTGTTGCTGACGGCCGGTGTCGAACCGCTCGGGCAGCAGCGTGTTGATGGTGACGTTGTGGGCCACGGCCGACTTCGAGAGGCCCTTGAGGACGCCGGTCAGCCCGAGTCGTGGGCCGTGCGACATGCTCATCAACGGGTTCGGCGACTTCACCATCGCGGAGGAGACGGCCACGATGCGGCCGAAGCGGCGTTGCTGCATGCCGTCGATGACGCGCTGGACGAACAGCAGCGGCGACACCATCGTTCGTTGCAGCGTGTCGGCCCACATACCGGCGTCGATGTCGGCGAACGCGCTGGGCGGCGGGCCTTCGCCGTTGAGCAGCACGATGTCGGGTTCCGGACATGCGGCCAGCAGCTCATCGTGGACCTGGGTCGTGGTCGCGTCGCCGACGACCGGTGTTGCGGTGATGCCGTGAGCCTCGTGGAGTTCGTCGCACGTGCGCACCACGTCGGCCTCGGTGCGGCCGTTGATCACCAGGTGCACGCCCTCGTGGGCGAGGCTCTCGGCGCAGGCGCGCCCGAGGCCGCGGCTGGATGCCATGAGGATGGCCGAGCGGCCGCTGATGCCGAGGTTCATCGAGGTCAGTCCAAGCCCAGAGCTTCACGGGCGGCGGCGATGGTCGGCAGATCGGCCGGGTTCAGGAACGTCTCGGGCTCCTGCGGACCCCACACCGAGATCGGGGCGGGGCCGTCGGAGCCCATCCAGTCTCGCTTGCAGTGGTCGCGTTCCCAGGCCTCGTCGTCGACGATCTGGTCGATGTCGGAGAAGAACTCGAACATCGTCCCGGACGGGTCGGTGAGGTACCAGAAGACGTTCGAGCCAAGGAAGTGGCGGCCGACACCGACCACGTTCGCGTCGGCCCGTTCGGCCAGCACCGACTGCCCGGCCTTGCCGATCGCGTCGATGTCGTCCATCTCGAGCGCGTAGTGGTTGATGTACGACGTCGGTGCGGGCTGGATGAGCAGGTTGTGATGGTCTGTCTCGATACGACCGAACGTCGCGACGCCGTTGAGGATCTGGTCCGACACCTTGAAGCCGAGTCCGTCGAAGAAGAACGCCGTCGCCTTCTGGAAGTGCGGCGTGCCGAGCACGATGTGGCCCAGACGGCGCGGCGCCCGCGGGTGCGGTTCGGCGACAGCCTCGGCGCGCGCGTTCAGTCGCTCCTGCGTGCCGGCATGGTTCCAGGCGCGGACCTGCGACGGTGTGAGCGGATGCGGTGCCGTCACGTCGACGATCACCCGATGCCCGAAGACCGGATCGACGCAGGTGAGCCGAGTATCGACGATCTGCGAGTCGACGCCCATCTCACCGATCCGACCGGCGATGTCGGCCAGGTCCTGTTCGGACTCGCAGCTCATGTGCAGCTCGGACAGGTGTCGGTACGTGCCGTCGGTGACTCGCAGTTGCACCGGCCGATCAGCGGTGCCGAGCACGCCGTCGGCCGTCCGCTGCATGCCTCGCCGCTCCCAGAACTCGGTCAGTTCGTCGGGGTTGGGGACGCTGAGCTCGATGTCGAGCAATCCGTTGAGGGCCATCAGCGATCATCTCCTTGGTCGTCGCTCACGCGGACGCAGCGGTTGGTCATCGTGCCGATGCCGTCGATCGTGGTGGTGATCACGTCGCCGTCGGCGAGGAACTTGCCCTCAGCGGCGCCAACCCCGTCGGAGCGCGGCACCTCGGGCCATCGATGATCGATCGTATAGGATCGATCGTATAGGATCGATCATCGATGTCAAGCCACGAGTGTGTCAGACTGCGAGCCATGCTCAACACACCAGCGCTCGGCGGTGATCAGCCGTTGACGCGAACCGAATGGGCCGAGCAGCTCCTGCGCCAGGCAATCCTGCGAGGCGAGTTCGGCCCCGGCGACGCCCTCGTCATCTCCAACCTCGCCGAGCAGATGGGTCTCTCGGCCACACCACTGCGCGAAGCGCTGCGAAACCTCGCCGCCGACGGACTGGTGGAGCTGCACTCCCACGGTAAGGCCCGCGTGGCCCAGGTCGACCTGCGCGAGGCCAACGAGATCTACGAGCTGCGCCTCATGCTCGAACCGGTCGCTCTCGAACGCGCCGTCAGGAACGCCGACGACGCCTACCGGCACCGGGTCGAGACTGCCTGGCAGGCTCTGGCCCTCACCCGAGTCGCTTCACCCAGCGATCATGCTGCGTTCCACCGAGCACTGCTCTCCACGTGCGATTCGGGGTGGCTGCTCCGAATGGCGACGACGCTCGCCGACCGCGCCGGGCTGATGATCACCGTCGGCCTCCCGTCGAGGCCGGACGATTACGACACCGCCGAGGCCCACCGAACGCTGAAGGACCTTGCGATCGCCGGCGATGCCGTCGCAGCGGCCGCCGAACTCCGCCGTCATCTGTCGGGAACCGTCACGGCGCTCCACCTCGTCGTCGGCGGCACTGCGCGATGACCGTCCGCAGTGGTTCTGATGCGCTGTCGATCGAGTTCGAGCATGGCGTGTTGACGTTGACCAACAACGATCCACCCCGCAACCGGATGACGTTCGAGTACATGGACGCCGTCGAGCAGGCCGTCGTCGACGCGGCGAACGATCCCTCGGTCCGGGCGCTCGTGTTCACCGCCATGGGCGATGAGCACTTCTCGGTCGGGATGGACCTCAAGCAGTTGATGTCCGGGGCAGCCGAACGCGGCGGGACGCATGCGGTCCTCGACCAACGGCTCCGGGTGCTCCGTGCCATCGAGACCATGGGGAAGCCGTCGATCGCGACCTTGTTCGGCTATTGCCTCGGCGGTGGTCTGGAGCTCCCCCTTGCGTGCCACTTCCGTCTCGCCGCCGATGAGGGCGCTCGGATCGGGCTGCCGGAGCTGGACCTCGGGACCGTGCCGGCGTGGGGAGGCACAGCACGACTGACGCGCTGCGTCGGTCGGGACCAGGCGCTCGACATGATCCTGCGCGCCAAGAAGATCGATGGCCGAGAGGCCCACCGGATCGGTCTCGTGCACGAGGTGCATCCGTTGGGAGAACTGAAGTCCGCCGCACGTGCGCTCGCACTCGAACTCGCAGCGATGCCACCCGTTGCCGTCGCTGGTGTCCTTCGGTGCGTCGTCGGCGCCGGCGCCGCATCCCTCGACGATGCCTTGGCTGCCGAAC
>CAYRXQ010000016.1:23176-25638 GCA_964428115.1 uncultured Ilumatobacteraceae bacterium | reverse complement strand
CCCGATGCAGATCAAGGTCGACTTCCTGTGTCGCGACTCGATCCTCGCGGCGCCGCTCGCGCTCGACCTGGTGCTGTTCTCCGACCTGGCGCAGCGCGCCGGGATGGGCGGCGTCCAGGAGTGGCTGGGCTTCTACTACAAGAGCCCGCAGGTGGCCCCTGGGCTCGTCCCCGAGCACGACCTGTTCATCCAGCTGGTCAAGCTGAAGAACACGTTGCGCTGGATGATGGGCGAGGACCAGATCACGCATCTGGGTCGCGAGTACTACGACGAGGTCTGACGCGTCGGGCGATCCGTCAGGGTCGTGGTTCGGTCCCGGTCGCTCGCCGTTCGCGGTGCAGCGGCCGGGACCGTTCGCGTCCGCCGGATCAGGCCGGATCAGGCAGGTCAGGCCGGGACGAGGGTGATGGGCACCCGCTCCGCGCCCGTGGCGTCGACCTGGAAGTCGATTTCCAGGGTGTCGCCGATGCAGCGGTAGGGCGCGTCGTTGATGGGCGAGCTGGTCAGGAAGCCACCGGCCATGTCGGAGCCGTCGATGGTCTGACCGCCGACGTTCACGGTCACCACGATCCCGGGGTCGTCGAGGGTGGTCACGATGATGCCCTCGGTGGTCTCGTAGGTGCCGCCGATCGCGCCCGAGGCCTCCCCGGTACCGGTGATGCCCGAGACCGACAGGGTCAGGGTGAACGCCGGGCCGTACTCGTAGCGGCCGTCGGCGGTGAACGAGAGCGTGGTGAACCCGGTGACGCTGAGCTGGTCGAGGCCGGGGGTGCCGATCCGGATTGCCTCGTAGAAGACGTTCATCTCGTCCTCGGACACGATCCAGTCGCCGACCAGACACGTGGCCGGGTCGGGCTCGGGCTCGGTCGTGGTGGTCGGCGCCGCCGTCGTGGTGGTCGCGGGGGCCGTCGTCGTGGGCGCCACCGTGGTCTCGGGCGCCGCTGCCACGGCCGTCGTGGTGGTGGCCTCGGCGACCGCCGCGACCGTGGTCGACGTCGACGGCGCCGTCGTCGTCGCGGCACCGTCGGCGCTGCCGTCGGCATCATCATCACCGCCACCGCAGGCAGACACGGCGAGCGCCAGCGCGAGCACGACGGGGAGCGCGACAGGACGGACGACACGACGGAGCATCGGCCCAGCTTGGCACGCGGGCCGGGTGGACCCCGGCGAACCGTGCGGAGGTTGCCTCAGCGCAGCACCCCTGCCTCGGTGACCACGTGGTGGAGCACCACGTCGTGGGGCTCCACCGGGAGCCACGCGACGACCTGCGGTTCGAAGCCGACCCCGATGGTGACGCACTCGGGCCGGACCCGGGCGAGGAACCGGTCGTACCAACCGCCGCCCTGACCCAGCCGATCCCCGGCCACCGTGAACGCCAGACCCGGGACGATGACCACGGCCGGCCACGCCGGATCGGGATCGTCCTCGGGGACCCGCACCTCGAGCCCGTCCCCGCGCAGGAGCGCGGCGAACCCCGTCAGCTCCGGCTCGCCGAGAAGGGGCGTGTAGAGCAGCGCCGCCCCGGTGCCGGCCCGCCGGAGCGCGTCGATCTCCGGGAGCGCGGCGAGGAGCTCACCGATCCGGGCCGATCGCTCGGGCACGTCGGGCAGTGCTCGCCGCAGCGCGCGGAAGTGTCGGCGGAGCTCGGCCTTGGTGGGCGACGTGGCGGTGGGCGACGTGGCGGTGGGCGACGTGGGGTGGCCGGCGCCGGGCCGATCCACGGACCCGTTGGTCATGCCCACGTCCGCAAAGCGTAGTGTCGAGCCGATGTCGGAGACCCCCAGCCCCACCGCCGAGCCGGCGTTCGACGGCCGTCGCTTCCGCACCGTGCTCGGCCACTTCCCCACCGGCGTGACCGTCGTGACCGGCCTCGACACCTCGGGCGAGGTGCCGCGTCCCGCCGGCTTCACCATCGGCTCGTTCACCTCGGTCTCCCTCGACCCGCCGCTCGTCGGCTTCCTCCCGCAGACCAACAGCGAGACCTGGGCCGCGATCGCCGCAGCGGGCGTGTTCTGCGTGAACGTGCTCGGGCGGCACCAGTCCGACCTGTGCTGGACGTTCGCCAGGAACGGCAACGAGGACGAGCGGTTCGAGGGCGTCTCGTGGTCGGCGGGCCCCACCGGGGCACCGATCATCGACGATGCGGTCGCATGGATCGACTGCACCGTCGAGGCCGTCCACGAGATGGGCGACCACTACTTCGTGCTCGGCCGCGTCGCGGGCCTCGATGCCGACGCCGAGCACGACGACGCCGACCACCTGCCCCTGGTCTTCTGCAAGGGCGGGCTCGGCCACTTCGAGCTCGACTGACCGGGGCGATCGACGATGGCCCTGCCCCGCGGCTGGGTGAGCCTGGCCCCCAACGGCATCGGCCACCAGAAGCCCAACCACTACGGCGACATGGTCAAGGTGGCGTGGAAGGTTCGCGGCCGTGCCCGCGACGCCTGGAAGGTGCTCACCCA
>CAYRXQ010000016.1:0-23166 GCA_964428115.1 uncultured Ilumatobacteraceae bacterium | reverse complement strand
GGGGTGTGCGACGGCTGCGCGCTCGGCGTCGCCGGGCTGCACGACTGGACGCTCGACGGGGTCCACCTGTGCACCACCCGCCTGAACCTCCTCCCGCTCAACGTGGCCGAGCCCTTCGACCACGACGTGCTGGGTGACGTCACCTGGCTCGCCAAGCTGCCCTCCACCGACCTGCGGGAGATGGGTCGGCTCGCGTTCCCCATGCGACGTCGACGCGGCGAGCGAGGCTTCCATCGCATCACCTGGGACGAGGCGCTCGACGCGATCGCCGGGGCGATCCGCACCGGCGGCCCCGACCGCACGGCGATCTACCTCACGAGCCGCGGCATCACCAACGAGACCTACTACGCGGCGGGCAAGGCGGCCCGCGCGATGGGCGTGGCCAACATCGACTCGGCCGCCCGCACCTGTCACGCCCCGTCGACCGTGGGCCTCAAGCAGACCATCGGCGTGGCGGCCAGCACCTGCTCGATGCAGGACGTGCTCGAGACCGACCTCGTGGTGCTGTGGGGCACGAACGTGGCCAACAACCAGCCGGTGTTCACCAAGTACCTGTTCCTGGCCAAGCAGCGCGGCGCGAAGGTCGTGGTGATCAACCCGTACCTCGAGCCCGGCCTCGAGCGCTACTGGGTGCCGTCGAACGTCGAGTCGGCGCTGTTCGGGACCACGCTCTGCGACCTCCACGTCCCGGTGCGCCCCGAGGGCGACGTGGCACTCGCGAACGCGATCCTGCGCGTGCTGGTGGACCGCGGCGGCGTCGATCGTGACTTCGTCGAGGCACACACCACGGGCTGGGACGAGCTCGAGGCCCACGTCCGCTCGCTCGACCTCGACGAGCTCCTCGCAGACGCCGGCGTCGACCGTGCCACCCTCGATGCCTTCGTCGACCTCTACACCGCGGCCAGCGGGTCGATCCTGGTGTGGAGCATGGGGATCACCCAGCACACCCACGGCGTCGACGGGGTGCGGTCGGTGGTCAACGTCGGCCTCGCGCGGGGCAACGTCGGGCGGGACGGGGCCGGGCTCATGCCGATCCGCGGGCACTCGGGGGTGCAGGGCGGTGCCGAGATGGGTGCGTACGCGACGGCCCTGCCCGGTGGCGACCCGATCGATGCCGCGCACGCCGCCGAGTGGTCGGCGCGCTGGGGGTTCACGGTGCCCGACGCGCCGGGCCTGACGGCCCCCGAGATGATCGATGCCGCCGAGCGCGGCGACCTCGACGTGCTGTTCGTCGACGGGTCGAACCTGCTCGAGATCCTCCCCGATCCCGACCGCGTCGCGGCCGCGCTCGAGCGGGTGCCGTTGCGAGTCCACAGCGATGTGGTGCTGACCTCGCAGATGTTCGTCGAGGGCGACGACGTGGTCCTGCTGCCGGCCGCCACCCGCTACGAGCAGGAGGGCGGCGGCACGAGCACCACCACCGAGCGGCGGATCGCGTTCTCACCCCAGGTCCTCGACGCGCCCGGCGAGGCGCGCAGCGAGTGGCGGACGTTCGGTGATCTCGCAGCGCGCGTCCGACCCGACCTGCGCGACCGATTCGACTGGGTCGACAACCGCGCGCTGCGGGCCGAGATCGGCACGTTGGTGCCGCTGTACGCCGGCATCGAGTCGTTGGCCGCCACGGGCGACGCGGTGCAGTACGGCGGTCGACACCTGTGCGTGGGCGGGACCTTCCCGACCGTCGACGGGCGGGCGCGGTTCTCGGTGGTCGACGTGCGGCCGGTGGACCTGGCGCCCGGTGAGTACTTCTGCTCCACCCGCCGCGGGAAACAGTTCAACTCCATGGTCTACGCCGCCACCGATCCGCTGACCGGGGCCGGACGCGACGCCGTCTACTTCGACGAGCGCGACGCCGCCGAGGTCGGCTTCGCCGAGGGCGACCGCATCCGGCTGCATTCGCCGAACGGGACCCTCGAGGGAACCGCCAAGCTCGTGTCGCTCCCCCGCCGGTCGGTGCAGGTGCACTGGCCCGAGGGCAACGTGCTCCTCAGCGGGCACGCGGACGAGCGTGACCCGCACTCGAAGATCCCCGACTACAACGTGGTCGTGACCATCGAACCGCTGCGGACCGACTCGAACCGGAGACCGACATGACCGTGCCCACCGCACCGACCGTGCCACCGCGGTCGAGCGCCGCCGCCGAGCGTCGCATCACGGTGGCCGCGGTCCTCGACGTGGTCGCGATCACCGTGTTCGTCGCGGCCGGCCGCCGCACGCACGACCAGGACCCCGGCCTGACGGGCGTGTTCACGACCGCCGCCCCGTTCCTGATCGGGCTCGTGGTGGGGTGGCTCGTGGCGCGGGCCTGGCGCCGACCGTTCGCCATCCTCACCGGGGTGGTCGTGTGGGTGGCGACGATCGCGATCGGCATGCCACTGCGCAACCTCGTGTTCGACCGGGGCACCGCGACCTCGTTCGTGATCGTCGCCACCGCGTTCACGTTCGCGACGCTCGTCGGGTGGCGCCTCGTCGCGCTCGCACTCGACCGCACCCGACGCGCCCCAGTCACCCCCTGACGCGCCCCGACCGCGACCTCCCAACCATCCGGGGCCTCTGTGGCGCCATCTGGTTGGAACCCAACCAGATCAGCCCACAGAGGCGGGATGGACGCCGTGGTGGCGGGTCAGACGAGGTCGGCGTGGGTGCTCAGACCAGGGGCGTGGGTGCTCAGACCAGGTTGGTGATGGCGCCCTTCTCGGCGCCCTGCGCGAGGCGGGCGTACTTGCCGAGCACGCCGCTGGTGTAGCGCGGGGGGTTGGGCGTCCAGCCCTCGCGGCGGCGTGCGAGCTCGGCCTCGTCGACCACCAGGTCGAGTGACTTGGACGGCACGTCGATGCGGATGCGGTCACCGTCGCGGACGAATGCGATCGGGCCACCGTCCACCGCCTCGGGCGCGACGTGGCCGATGCAGAAGCCCCAGGTGCCGCCCGAGAACCGGCCGTCGGTGATGAGCGCGCAGTCGGCACCACGGCCGACGCCCTTGAGCGCCCCGGTGATCGCGAGCATCTCGCGCATGCCCGGGCCGCCCTTGGGGCCCTCGTAGCGGATGACGATGACCGTGCCGGGCTGGATCTCCCCGGCCATCACCGCGGCCATCGCACCGTCCTCGCCGTCGAACACGCGGGCCTCGCCCTCGAAGGTCCGCTGCTCATGGGTGAGGCCGGCCACCTTGACCACCGAACCCCGCGGCGCGAGCGAGCCGGCGAGCACGTTGATCCCGCCCTCGGCGTTGATCGGCGCGTCGAGCGGGTGCACGACCACGCCGTCCGGGCCCGGCGGGTCGATGGCGGCGAGGTTCTCGGCGACCGTCTTGCCGGTCACGGTGAGGCAGTCACCGTGGAGGAGCCCGGCGTCGAGGAGGTGCTTCATGACCACGGGGACACCGCCGACGCGGTCGAGGTCGGTCATGTGGAACTTCCCGCCGGGCTTCATGTCCGCGATGTGCGGCACCCGGTCGGCGATCCGGTTGAAGTCGTCGAGGTCGAGGTCGACCCCGGCCTCGTTCGCGATCGCGAGCAGGTGCAGGACCGCGTTGGTCGACCCGCCGAGCGCGTTGGTCACCGCGATCGCGTTCTCGAACGCCTTCTTGGTGAGGATGTCGTGCGGCCGGATGCCGAGGCGCAGCATGTTCACCACGGCCTCGCCCGCGGCGCGGGCGTCGTCCTCGCGGCGACGATCGACGGCAGGCGGCGAGGCCGAGCCGGGCAGCGACAGCCCGAGCGCCTCGCCGATCGAGCTCATGGTGTTGGCGGTGAACATGCCACCGCAGGCGCCCTCGCCCGGGCAGGCGTTCTTCTCGATGGCGTGGAGCTCGTCCTCGCTCATGGTCCCGGCCGCACACGCGCCGATCGCCTCGAACACGCTGGTGATGTCGAGGGCCTTGCCGTTGAGGTACCCGGGCAGGGTGGAGCCGTTGTAGACGAACACCGCCGGCAGGTCGAGCCGGGCGATCGCCATCATCATCCCGGGCATGCTCTTGTCGCAGCCGCCGGTGGCGACGAGGCCGTCGAGGCGCTCGGCGTGCATGACGGCCTCGACCGAGTCGGCGATGATCTCCCGGCTCACGAGCGAGGCCCGCATGCCCTCGTGCCCCATCGAGATGCCGTCCGAGACCGTGATCGTGCCGAACTCGAGGGGCACGCCACCGGCGGCGCGCACGCCCTCCTTGGCCGTCGCGGTGAGGCGGCGCAGCGACGCGTTGCAGGGGGTGATCTCGTTCCACGACGACGCGATGCCGACCTGGGGCTTGTCCCAGTCGTCATCGGTCAGCCCGACGGCGCGCAGCATGGCGCGCGCCGCAGCCTTCTGGACGCCGTCGGTGACGTCGCGCGAGCGCGGCTTCACGTCGACGGGGGTGCTGGTGGCGTCGGCATCGGGAGCGGACATGGGCCCGAGGGTACTTCGACGGGTCGGTGGCGATCCTGGTGCCAGCAGTCCCCGGCTCACGATCCCGCCTGGCACACTGGCGCAGTGGCACAGGTACGCGAGACACGGCTGCCGGGCGTGGGTGTCCGGCACGAGTTCACCACCGAGGACGGCACCCAGATCGGCGTGCTCGTCAAGCGCGACGGCCGCCGCGAGATCCTCGTCTACGACCGCGACGATCCCGACGCGTGCTCGTCGATGATGCAGCTGGGCGTCGACGACACCCGCACCTTGGCCGAGCTCCTCGGCACGAGCCAGGTCACCGAGGCGGTGACCGCCATGCAGCAGCAGATCGAGGGGCTCGCGATCGAGTGGATGGAGCTCGCCGACGGCTCGCCCATGGCCGGGCGCACGATCGGCGACGGCGCCTTCCGGACCCGCACCGGCTGCACGGTCGTGGCGGTCATCCGCGGCGAGGAGAGCATCCCCGCCCCCGGCCCCGACTTCCAGTTCGCGGCCGGCGACACCGCCGTGATCGTGGGCACGCTCGAGGGGATCGCCTCGGTCCGATCGGTGATCGACCCCCGCTCGTGATCGCCGCCGGCTCCAGCGAGGCCGCCCGCGCGTTCATCGAGATCGGCGCGATCGTCCTCGTCCTCGCCGTGCTGGCACGGCTGGCGGCCCGGGTGGGCATCACCGCCGTGCCCCTCTACCTGCTCGTCGGCTTGGCCGTCGGGCAGCTCGACCTGCTCGACGTGGGCGAGGACTTCGTCTCGCTCGCCGCGGAGATCGGCGTGTTGCTGCTCCTGCTCGCGCTCGGTCTCGAGTACACCGACGCCGAGCTGCGCGACGGCCTGAGGACCGGCGTGCCGCCCGGATTGGTCGACATGCTCGCCAACGCCGTCCCCGGCGTCGTGGTCGGGCTCGTGCTCGGCTGGTCGCCGCTGGCCGCGCTGCTGCTCGGCGGCGTCACCTGGATCAGTTCCTCGGGCATCGTGTCGAAGGTGCTCGGTGACCTCGGACGGCTCGGCTTCCGTGAGACGCCGAGCGTGCTGAACCTGCTCGTCATCGAGGACCTGGCGATGGCGGTGTACCTGCCGGTGATGGCCGCCCTGATCGTCGGCGGCGACGTGCCCACGACTGTCGCCACGGTGACGATCGCCGTGCTCGCCGTGGCGCTCATCCTGCTGCTCGCCCTGCGCTACGGCATGCACTTCAGCCGAGTTATCGACACCCGATCCGACGAGTCGCTGCTGCTCGCCGTGTTCGGCGTGACGTTGCTCGTGGCCGGCCTCGCCCAGAGCATCGAGGTCTCCGGGGCGATCGGTGCATTCCTGGTGGGCCTCGCCCTCTCGGGCGGGGTCGAGGAGCGGGCGATGACCCTGATCGGCCCGCTACGCGACCTGTTCGCGGCCACGTTCTTCTTGTTCTTCGCGTTCGAGATCGACCTCGGTGATCTCCTCGGTGTGGCCTGGGTCGCCGTCCTGCTGGCGATCGTCACCTCGGCCACCAAGGTCGCCACCGGCTGGTACGCGGCGGCGAGGGTCGGGGCCGCCCCGCGGGGTCGGCTCCGCGCCGGCACGGTGCTCATCGCCCGCGGCGAGTTCTCGATCGTGATCGCCGCTCTCGGCAGCGGGCTCGTCGACGGACCCGACCTGACCGCCGTGGCGGCGGGGTACGTGCTGCTGACGGCCATCATCGGCCCGGTGCTCACCCGCTACGCCGACCGCATCCCGCTCCCGGCCACACGGACCAGGAGCGGGGCGGTCGTCGCGGCGCCGTGATCGACGCCCGGGTGCGGGTCACCGGTCAGACCGTGGCGCGGGCGGCGTCCCAGTCGATGGCGACGTCGTTCGGGCCGGCACCGAGCTTCACGGGTACCCGGGCGCCGGGGAACACGAGGGCGAGGGCGTCGAGCGGGAGGGGCTGGCCGACCTGGACCTGGCGGGGCGCCTCACCGGGCGCCGTCACGACGAGGGCGAACACCTGCAGGTCGTGCCCGTCCCAGCTGCGCAGCCCGAGCGGCTGGTGCTGGACGATGGTCGCCTCGGCCGGCCGACCCGAGGCCAGGATGCGGGCGACGCCGCCGTCGGCGGGGCGGGCCAACGTGACCACCGGCGCCTCGGCCGCGAGATCGAGCGCGATCCGCTGCGGATCCGCCGGATCGACCCGCACGGCGAGCGACGAGCCGACGAGCTGACCGAGCCGCCACTGCGGGACGCGCTGCTTCCCGGTGGCGAGGTAGGCCTCACGGCCGTCGAGGAACACCTGCGCGGTGAACTCCACGACGCGGTACTCCTCGACGCCGATGGTCATCGCCATCCCCGTCAGGCGGGCGTCGGTCACGAGCGCACGCCCGAGCAGCCCGTGCTCCATGAGCGCCGAATCGCCGGCGACGGTCTGCTTGATCTCCTTGAATGCCTTGAACAGTCCCATGGTGGTGCCTCCTGATGGCGTTGGTGTGGGGAACACCCTCAGTGTCCGCGAGCGGCCGGCCGGCCACATGGGTACCGGATACGCAACCGGACGCCCCGAGGTGCGGTTCTCACCCGGCTCTCACCAGGCCCGTACCCGGTCCTGACCCGGGACGTGCAACGTCTGCCCATGCACCAGTCGCCGTTCCCGCCGTCCCCGCCGTTCCCGCCTCAGTCCTCGCCGCCCTCCGGTCCGCCGCTCGCCTGGTCCGACTCGACCGGGCCGTGGGCACCGCCGACCACGACGGCCGACCCGACCACGGCCACGAACCGGTCCGGTCAAGTCCACGGTCGGCCGGCCGTCGCCACCGCCGCGGGCCGGTCCGCCTCGGGCGCCGGCCGCGTCGCCCTGGTGCTGTTGGCAGCGCTCGTCGTCGGGGCCGGCGCCGGCGGGATCACCGGAGCGCTGGTCTCCGGCGACGACGACGGTGCGGTCGGGCAGGCCGCCCTCACCCCGGCGGCCGGGGTCGACGCCGAGGCGCCGTCGGCCGCACCCGAGGTCGTCACGGATCCGGCGCCCGCCATCAGCGGGACGATCGACGTGCGCGCCGTGGTGGCCGAGGCCGGGCCGTCGGTGGTCTCGATCACGACCCGCTCGCTCGTCCGCCAGGGCCCCTACGTGCTGGAGGGCGGCGGTGCCGGCAGCGGGGTGGCGATCGAGGGCGGCTACGTCGTGACCAACGCTCACGTCGTGGAGGGGGCGACCTCGATCGAGCTGACCTCGGCCACCAGCGGCGCCAGCGTGCGCGGGTCCGTGGTGGCCATCGAGCCGTCGCTCGACCTCGCCCTCGTCCGGCTCGACGACCCCACCGGCTTCGTCCCGGCGACGTTGGGGGACTCGGCCCTGGTGCACGTCGGCGATCCGGTGGTCGCGATCGGCAACGCCCTCGGGCTCGGCGGGTCGCCGACCGTGACCCAGGGAATCGTCTCGGCCCTCGACCGGACCATCACCACCAGCGGCGGCCGGTTGAGCGGCCTGCTCCAGACCGACACGGCGATCAGCTCGGGCAACTCGGGTGGTCCACTGCTCGACGCGAACGGCGTGGTGATCGGCATCAACACCGCGGTCGCCGGCAGCGGCGGTGGGGTCCAGGCCTCGAACGTCGGGTTCGTGGTGCCGGTCGACACCGTGCTCGCATTCGTCGACGCCCATCTCGACCGCTGACCCGGCGGGGCCACACGGCGAGACGGACGTCGACCCGGAGGGGGACCCCGGTCGTGGGCGCCGACGGGCTCAGGAGTTGAGCGAGAGCCCCTCGAGCTGGTCGGCGAACTTGGCGATCGCGTCCTGACGGCGTGTCGGGACATGCTCGATCGACGGGTCGGAGCCCCGGTACCCCGTGAGGATCTGTAGGGCGACGGTCACCTTGTGCACCTCGTCGGGGCCGTCGTAGATGCGGGCGGCGCGGGCGTGCCGGTACATCGACTCCAGCGGCAGATCGGTGGTGTAGCCGAGGGAGCCGTGGATCTGGATCGCCCGGTCGATCACGTTGTAGAGCACCTTGGCGCCCCAGAACTTGATGACCGCGATCTCGACCCGGGCATCGCTGTAGTGCTTGCCGGCGGCGTGGAGCTGGTCCATCTTCCAGGCGGCCTGCAGGGTCAGGAGGCGGGCGGCCTGGCGCTCGGCGTACGACTCGGCGATCCAGTCCTGGATCATCTGCTTCTCGGCCAGGAGCGAGCCGTGTGCGTAGCGCGTCAGGGCCCGCTCGCACAGCAGGTCGAAGGCCCGACGTGACTGGCCGAGCCAGCGCATCGCGTGGTGGATGCGGCCCGGCCCGAGGCGCTTCTGCGCCAGCGAGAAGCCCTGGCCGATGCCGGCCTCTCCGCCGATGATGTTCTCGAACGGGATGCGGACGTCCTCGTAGAGGATCTCGGCGTGGCCGCCCGGTTCGCCGGTCTTGTGATCGGGCTCACCCATGGTGGGCACGTCGCGCACGATGTTGACGCCCGGGGTCCCGGTGGGGACGATGAACATCGAGAACGACTGGTAGGCCTGCGTCTCGCTGTCGCCGGTGCGTGCCATCACCAGCAGGAAGTCGGCGATCGAGGCGTTGGACGAGAACCACTTGTGGCCGTTGATGACCCACTCGTCACCGTCGCGCACCGCGGTCGTCGACAGCAGCGTCGGGTCGGCGCCGGCACCGGGCTCGGTCATCGAGAAGCACGAGCGCATCCGACCGTCGAGGAGCGGCTCCATCCACTGCCGCTTCTGGTCGTCGGTGCCGCCGACGGCGATCAGCTCTGCGTTGCCCGAGTCGGGTGCGTTGTTGCCGAAGATGCTCGGTCCGTAGGGCGTCTGACCCAGGATCTCGTGCATCAGGCCGAGCTTCACCTGGCCGAAGCCGAGCCCGCCCATGTCGGGCGGGAGGTGGGCGGCCCACAAGCCCTGTCGCTTCACCTCCTCCTTCAGGGGGGCGGCGATCACGGCGAAGCGCTCACGTCCCTCGGGCGTGCGCCACACGTCGGTCAGCGTCTCGAGCGGGAAGATCTCCTCCCGCACGAAGGTCTCCATCCAGTCCAGCTTCTGCTGGAACTCGGGGTCGGTCTCGAAATCCCATGCCATGGCGACATCCTCCTCGACGAGTTGCGTCGGATGGGGAACCGTTCCCCGACTCACGGACTATATTGACATCGACGTCAATATCAGAACGAACCGGGTGATCGGTCGACGACAGGAGGTGGACGATGGACGCGAGGCGCCGCACCGCGCGCACGACCCGCACCACCGTGCCCGCACCCACGACCGGGCGGCGCACCGCCAAGGCCAACCACACCCGGCAGGCGCTGGTCGAGGCCGCCGTTGCGGTCTTCGCCGAGCGCGGATTCCCCGACACGACGATCTCCGACATCACCGGGCGCGCCGGCGTCGCGCACGGCACCTTCTACACGCACTTCGACTCCAAGGAAGCCATCTTCCGCGACGTGATCCGCTCGATCCAGTCCGCGGCGATCGGCGCGACGGCGCCGTCGCCCGAGCCACCGACGACGACCATCGGCGACCGGATCGAGCGCAACAACCGACAGTTCCTGGGGATCTATCGGGCGCACGCTCGCACGTTGGCCGGCTACGAGGAGCTCGCCTCGCGTGATCCCGAGACGGCGCTCCTACGGGCCGAGACCCGGCATGCGTACATCGGGCGGACCACCGCGGCCATCGAGCGCTGGCAGCGCGAGGGCGTGGTCGATGCGGCCATCGACGCGCCCGCCGTCGCCCACTGCCTGGGCTCGATGGTCGAGCGCGTCTCCCACATGCACGTCCTGTTCGACGACGGCCCCGACGACGACCGGCTCCTCGCCGCGTTGTCCCACATCTGGGCACAGGCCATCGGGCTGCCCGATGCGCAACGGGTCGGCGCCCGACGACCCGACACGAACCAGGCCGATCGATCCGCATGAGCCCGGACTCCGCACCGGCGCCCTCCCCCGCCGACGACGCCGTCCCTCCGGGGATCCGCGCCGAGGCGGTCACGGCCTGGCTGGTGGACCACGTCGACGGGCTCACCGGCCCCTGCCGCTACGAGCTCATCGCCGGAGGGCACTCGTGCCTCACCTTCGTCGTCATCGGCGCCGACGGGCGACGGGTCGTGCTCCGGCGGCCACCACTCGGCCACGTGCTCGCGACCGCACACGACGTGGTGCGCGAGCACCGCATCATCGCCGCGCTCGGCCCCACCGACGTCCCGGTCGCTCCGGCGCTCGCGGTCTGCGAGGACGACGTGGTCAACGGCGCACCCTTCTTCGTGATGGACTTCGTCGACGGGCGGGTCGTGCACACCTCCGACGACGTCCCGGCGGTGCTCCCCGACGACGAGTCGCGGCGGACCGCGGCCTGGTCGCTCGTCGACGCGCTCGCCGCGCTGCACCGCGTCGACGTGGACCAGATCGGGCTGGGCGATCTCTCCCGTCGCCACGGCTACCTGGATCGCCAGCTCAAGCGGTGGGCCGCGCAGTGGGAGGCCTCGCGAACGCGTGAGCTGCCGATCATGGAACGGCTCCATGCCTGGCTGCTCGACCACCGCCCGGCCGACGCACCGACGACCATCGTCCACGGCGACTTCCGGCTGGGGAACCTGTTGCTGGCGCCCTCGGGTGAGGTGCTCGCCGTGCTCGACTGGGAGCTGTGCACCCTCGGCGACCCGATGGCCGACGTCGCGTACCTGCTCCGCTCGTGGGTCGGCCCCGAGGAACCCGGCGGTCGACACCTCGATCCCCCGACCCGTGCCGGAGGGTTCCCGACGCGCGACGAGCTGGTCGAGCGGTACCGGGTGGCCTCCGGGCGTGCCGTCGACGATCTCGACTACTGGATGGCCTTCAACGCGTGGCGATCGGCGGCGATCTCCGAAGGCGTGCTGCGGCGGTACCTCGACGGGGCGATGGGGACGCGACCCGACGACCTCGATGCCTTCGCCCGCGGGGTGGAGGACGGTGCCGCCGCTGCCGCCGCGTGGGCCGGCATCGACCCCGGGTGATCGCGACGTCGGGGCGACGCGTGCGAACGGTCGTGGTCAGCGCCGCGCCGCACCGACGGTGACGGGCGTTGCGGTGTGGAGATGGCAGCGCACCTCACCGCCACCTTCCACCGCGACCGGGGGCGGTGCCTCCTGCCCGCAGATCTCCATCACGTGGTGACAGCGGGTGGCGAACGCACAGCCCGGCGGCGGGTTGCGCGGGTCGGGGAGATCGCCCGGCAGCACGATCCGCGTCCGGTCGCGCTGGATCACCGGATCGGGCACGGGTGAAGCCGAGAGGAGCGCCTCGGTGTACGGGTGCTTGGGATCGCTGAAGATCCGTTCGGTCGGCCCGGTCTCGACGATGCGTCCGAGGTACATGACGGCGACCCGGTCGCTGATGTGGCGGACCACGGCCAGGTCGTGTGCGACGAAGAGGTAGCCGATGCCGAACTCGGTGCGCAGGTCCTGGAGCAGGTTGATGACCTGGTTCTGCGTCGACACGTCGAGCGCGCTCACGGCCTCGTCGCACAGGACGAGCTTGGGGTTGAGCGCGATGGCCCGGGCGATCGCGATGCGCTGCCGCTGACCACCCGAGAACTCGTAGGGATACCGGCGGGCGTGGTGACGTGCGAGGCCGACCCGTTCGAGCAGGTCGGCGACGCGCTCGTTGGCCGCCGATCGACTGATGTGCTCGTGGACGACCATCGGCTCGGCGATGCTCTCGCCCACCGGCGACGAGGGGTCGAGCGAGGAGTACGGGTCCTGGAAGACCATCTGGAGGTGTCGCCGCTCCTGTCGCAGCCCGCGGCGGCTCAGAGCGGTGAGCTCGACCCCGTCGAGCCGCACGCTCCCACCGCTGACGGGCACCAGCCCGAGGATGCCGCGAGCGGTGGTGGACTTGCCCGATCCGGACTCGCCCACCAGGCCCAGGGTCTCGCCGCGATCGATCGAGAACGAGACCTGGTTGACGGCCACGAGCGGTCGTCCCCGACCGAAGCTGCCCCGCGCCTTGAACGTCACGGACAGGTCGTCGACCTCGAGCATCGGCGAGTCGGTCATCGCACACCTCCCAGCGTGAGCTCATCGACCCGCACGCACCGCGTGCGGTGATCGACACCTTCCGGACCGGCCGCTTCGACCGTGCGCAGCTCGGGCCGCTCGGATCGGCAGACGTCGACGGCGTAGGGACACCGCGGCGCGAATCGGCACCCGCTCGGCAGCGACCACGGCGCCGGCGGCTGTCCGGGGATCGAGGCGAGGCGGGTGCCGCGGACCTCGGCGGTCGGCATCGAGCGGAGCAGGCCCTCGGTGTAGGGGTGCTGCGGCGCGGCGAAGAGCGCCTCGACCCCGCCGGTCTCGACGGCCTGCCCTCCGTACATGACCATCACCCGATCGGCGATGTCGGCGACGACGCCGAGATCGTGGGTGATCACCAGCAGGCCCATGCCGAGTCGGTCGCGCATCGAGCGCAGGAGATCGAGCACCTGGGCCTGGATGGTCACGTCGAGCGCCGTGGTGGGCTCATCGGCGATGATCACGTCGGGCTCGCAGGCGAGGGCCATCGCGATCATCACGCGCTGGCGCATGCCGCCGGAGAACTCGTGCGGATAGTCGCGCGACCGCTCTCGAGCGCGCGGGATGCCCACCAGCTCGAGGACCTCCACCGCTCGGTCGCGGGCCTCCTCGCGGGAGGCGCCGCGGTGACGGCGGACCACGTCGCCGATCTGGTCGCCGATGCGGAACGCCGGGTTGAGGCTCGTCATCGGCTCCTGGAAGATCATCGCGATCCGCTCGCCCCGGATGTCCTCGAGCTCGCGTCGTGGGAGACCGACGAGTTGCGTGTCGTTGAGGAGGACCGAGCCGCTCGACACCCGACCCGCCGGCGGGAGCAGCCCCATGCACGCGAGGCTCGTGACACTCTTGCCCGACCCGGACTCACCGACGATGGCGAGGGTCTCGCCACGGCCGACCGAGAACGAGATGTCGTCGACGACGCTGACCCATCCGCGATCGGTCGCGAACTCGACCGAGAGCCCGTCGACCTGGAGCACCTGCTCACTCATCCGCCACCGCCCCCTCGGACCTCACGGCCCACCGAATCGCGCAGCCCGTCGCCGAGCACGTTGAACGCGAGCACCGCGAAGACGATCGCGAGCCCGGGGAAGATCACCAGCGTCGGGCTCTGGTTCAAGAAGCGGTACGCACGACCGACCATCGCCCCCCAGGAGGCCTCGGGCGGTTGCACACCCAGGCCGAGAAAGCTCAGGCCGGCCTCGGCCAGCATGGCGAACCCGAGCGACAGCGAGGTCTGCACCACGAGCGGCGACAGGACGTTGGGCAGGATGCGAGTTCGCAGCACCCGGAACGTCGGGGTCCCGATGCTGCGGCTGGCCTCGATGAAGGTCTCCTCGCGCACCGCCATCACCGCGGCCCGGGTGAGCCGGATGAACCGGGGCGCGAAGATCACCCCGACGGCGATCATCGCGTTGCGCAGGTTCGGGCCGAACACACCGACGATCGCGATCGCCAGCAGCAACGGCGGGAAGCTCATCAGCGTGTCGGTCAGCCGAGAGATGATCGTGTCGATCCATCCACCGAAGAACCCGGCGATCAGGCCCGGTGGCACACCCAGTACCAGCGCGAGCACGACGGCCTGGACTGCGGCCAGCAGCGAGACCCGGCTCCCGAAGATGATCCGGCTGAGGACGTCGCGACCCAGCTCGTCGGTGCCCAGCCAATGGCCGGTCGACGGGCCCTGCAGGGTGTTGCGGAGGTCCTGGCTCAACGGGTCGAACGGGGCGACCCAGGGTGCGAACACCGCGACGAACACCAGGAACAGGACGAACGCGAGTGCCACCACGGCAGCGCGTTGACGCAGGAACCGGCGTCGGAACCGGCGGAACGGCGTCTCGACGACATCACCGACCTCGGCGACCTCGTCCCATCCGGTGAACCCGATCCACGGGTCAGCGGCGGCGCCGGTGTCCTGGCCGCCCAGACCCGGACGGCTCCGGTCGAGCTCGGACTCGCTCATGATGCCCGCACCTTCGGGTTGAGCCAGCCGTAGAGCATGTCGACGGCCAGGTTGATCATCACGACCAGCACGGTGGTGAACAACACCACCCCCTGGATCATGGGGAGGTCACGGTCGAGCACCGCTCGGATCGCCAGGCCACCGAGGCCGGGCAGGGCGAACAGCTGCTCGACGATGACCGAGCCGCCGAGCAGGAAGGCGATCTGGAAGCCGAGCACGGTGACCACCGGCATCGCGGCGTTCTTCATGGCGTGCTTGCCCACGACGACCCGCGACCTGGTTCCCACGGCCCGGGCGGTGCGGACGTAGTCCTGCTGCAGGACGTCGCTCAGCGATGCCCGGAGCTGGCGGGTGGTCTCGGCCGCGGCCGCGGTTCCGAGCGTGAGCGCCGGGAGGATCAGGTGCTTCAGCCACCCGACCGGGTCGTCACCGAAGGGGACGTAGCCGGTGGCGGGGAGCCAGCCGAGGCGCAGGGCGAAGATCAGGACCAGCACGGCACCCAACCAGAAGCTGGGCATCGCGAGGCCCAAGGAGGCACCGATCGTGGCCGAGGTGTCCATCCAGGTGCCGCGCCGCACGGCGGCGAGGATCCCGGCCGGGACGGCGATCATGAGTGCGACGACCACCGAGACGGCGGCGAGGCTCATCGAGACCGGGAGCCGCTCGCCGATCGACTTGGTGACGGAGCGGCCGGTGAAGAGCGATTCACCGAGGTCGCCCTGGATCGCGTCGGAGGCCCATCGTCCGTACTGGACCCACACGGGGTCGTCGAGGCCGAGCCGGTCTCGGATGAGCTCGATCTGCTCGGCGGTCGCATTGTCACCGGCAAGGGTGATCGCCGGGTCGCCGGGCACCAGCAACACCAGACCGAACACCAGGAACGACGCCAGGACGACGATCGGGATCGTCATCGCCAGACGGCGAAGGAAGAGTTGGAGCATGTTCCTGCGGACCTCCTCGAGTGGCCGACGGCGGGCAGGTCCGTCGTCGGGTCGATGGGTGTGGGGTGGTGGCCGACCTGCCGGCCACCACCCCACGTCCGGGTGGGATCAGCTCGCGATGCCGACCGCCCGGAACTCCGGCTTCGAGGTGAGGTACGGGGTGAAGACCACACCGTCGAGGGTGGCGTACGGCACCTGCGGGAACATGAGGACCATCTCGAGGACCGACTCGGCCACCTCTCGGGAGCCTGCCTGCAGCGCCACCTGGCGCTCGCCGGCATCGGTCAGGGCGGATGCCTCGGCGATGAGCTCCTCCATGAGCGGGGTGGTGATCCCGCCGGGGTTGGCGAAGCCCGTGCTGCTCGCACGCTGGATGAAGGTCACCAGCGGGTGCGGACGACCGCCCCAGGTGGCGAGCAGGGCATCAGAGGTCTGCTGGGCGAACATCAGCTCACCGAGCTGCGTGGGCTCGGCCGCCTCGATGGTGACGTTGACGCCCAACTCGCCCCACTGCGCCTGGATGATCTCGGCCATCTCGGGGTAGGTCGCGAGGCCGGCCGGGATCAGCATGCTCAGGTCGAGCGACTCCACGCCGGCCTCGGCCAGCAGCTCCTGTGCCCGTGCCGGATCGTACGGGTAGAGCACGTCGTCGATCTCGGTGTTGTAGGCGTAGTACCCGGGCGGGAAGGGCTGGTCGGTGAGCACGCAGTAGCCGAAGAGCAGCGCGTCGCACATCGCCTCACGGTCGAGACCGTGCAGGAGGGCCTGACGAACCCGGACGTCGTCCTGGTTGGCGCGTGCCCGGTTCTGGACGATGTAGAAGTACTGCAGCTCGGTGTTGAACTGCACGTTGACCGCGTCGTCGCCCTCGACCTCGGACACCTGGTTGGCGCCGATCGTCGTGGCGTGGATCTGACCGGTCCGCAGTGCGTTCAGACGTGCGACCTGGTCGGCGATCACGCGGATCTCGAGGGTCGCCACCTTGGGCAGGTTCTCGGTGTCCCAGTAGTCGTCGTTGCGCTCGAAGATCGTGGTGGCACCCGGGGTGTGCGAGACCATCCGGTACGGCCCAGCGCCGACCATCTCCTCGTCGAGGTTGACCTCGTCGGCGAGTGCCTGCGGGCTGACCATGATGCCGGCGCGGTCGGTGAACGACCCGATGATCGCGACGTTCGGCCGGTTCATGCCGATCTCGACGGTGGTCGGGTCGATCACCGTGACCGTGTCGATCGAGTTGAGGTCGGTGGCGACCGATGAGCCCTCGATGGCCTTGGCGCGCTCGATGTTGATCTTGACGGCCTCGGCGTCGAACGCGGCTCCGTCGTGGAACGTGACACCCTCGCGGATCGTCAGCGTGAGGGTCAGGCCGTCCTCGCTGAACTGCCAGTCGGTGGCGAGACCCGGGATGAACTCGCCCGTCGGCGCGAGGTGCACCAGGCGGTCGTAGGCCGGGAACAGGGTCGTGCCGTCCTGGCTGATCGACGCACGGTGCGGATCGAGTCGGCTGACGGTGATCGGGTAGGCGTAGATGAAGTCGGCGTCGAGGTCGAGCTCCGACTCGGGCGCTGCCGCCTCGGTCGTCTCGGTGGTCCCCTCGTCGTCGGGTGCCTCGGCGTCAGGCGCGGCGCCGACCTCGGGCACGGTGGTCGCCGCTCCGGCGTCGCCGTCCTCTGCTGCCACCGTGGTGGCGGGCGCCTCGCTGGTCTCGTCGTCGGAGCCCCCACAGGCCGCGGCGGTGAACACCGCCGTTGCCACGAGCACCGCCGCGAGTCCACGCATCGGAGTCCTTCTCATGTGTTCCCCCTCATCATCGGGTCGTCCCGGACGCCCGCTGGTGCGGGTCGAGCGACATCGGTCACAGTTAACACTGATATTGACGTCATCGTCAAGGAATACTGACGTCGACATCAATTTTGAGCATCGAGTGATGCATATGGACCATGGTCGGCGGTGATCGCGGCGCGGATGTCACGCTTGAGCAGCTTTCCGGTGGCCGTGCGGGGCAGCGGCTCGGCCGCCACGAACAGCCGGCTCGGGACCTTGAACGCAGCGAGGCGCTCGGCCACGCGCCGCCGGATCTCGGCGGCGTCGATCGACGCGCCCGGCACGAACTCGACGACCGCGGCGACCTCCTCCCCCAGCACGTCGTGGGGCATGCCCACCACGGCCACGTCGACGACCCCGTCGATCGCGTGGATCGCGGCCTCGACCTCGGCGCAGTAGACGTTCTCGCCGCCGCGCAGCACCACGTCCTTGATCCGGTCGACCACGTGGACGAAGCCCTCGTGGACGTAGGCCGCGTCCCCGCTGTGGAACCAGCCGTCGGTGAAGGCCGCGGCCGTCGCATCGGGGTTGTTCCAGTATCCGGCGACCACGTTGGGCCCGCGGACCCACAGCTCACCGGTCACGCCGTCGGGGACCGGGTGGCCCTGCTCGTCGCGGATGCTCACCTCGGCCACGGGGACGGGACGACCCACGGAGTCGGGATGCTCGTAGTAGTCGGCGCCGGCGTTGCTCACCACGGCGCTCGTCGTCTCGGTCAGGCCGTAGCCGTTCGCCGGACGGACGGCCCGACCGGAACGCTCGCCGATGCGGTCGATCAGGCTGGGCGGCACGGGCGCGCCCCCCGAGGAGATCGAGCTCAGCCCGGGAGCGACCACACCCTGCCGATCGAGCTCGTCGATGAGCTGGCGGACCACGGTCGGCACGCCGGCCATCGTGGTGACGCCCTCGTCGACCACCAGGCGGACCGCCTCCTCGGGGTCCCACTTGTACATGAGCACGAACGTGGCGCCGAAGGCCGTCGAGATGTAGAGACCGCTCATCCCCCCGATGTGGAAGAACGGGAAGGTCTGCAGCGAGACGCTGGTCGGCTGGTCGGGCTCCGGCACGGGTACCGGCGGCGCCGCGGTCGCCGGATCGGCGGTGGCCGCTGCGTAGGCCGCGCCGAAGGCGGTGTTCATCAGGTTGGTGCAGTGGTTGCGGTGCGTCTGCACCGCGCCCTTCGGGTTCCCGGTGGTGCCCGAGGTGTACATGATCGTGGAGGGGTCGTCGGGAGCGATCTCCACCGCCGGCAGCGGCGGTGCCGGCGCGTCGGTCTCGACCACGTCCTCGAGGCGGCCCGCCCACGAGGGCACGTCACCCCGGGCCCGTGCGACGAGCGTGGAGCGGACCAGCCCGGGGAGTGTCTCGGCCAGCCGGTCGAGGCGCTCGTCGTCGACGATCGCGACCGTGGTGCCCGAATCCCGCAGGGCGTACTCGAGCTCCGGCCCGGTCCACCACGCGTTCAGCGGCACCGCGACCGCCCCCACCGACTGCACCGCCCAGAACGACACCAGCCACTCGGGGTAGTTGCGCATCCCGATCGCGACCCGGTCGCCCTGCCCGACGCCCAGCTCGTCGACCAGGTGCGCGGCCAGACGCCGGACCCGGGCACCGTGCTCGGCGTAGGTCCAGCGCGTCTCGCGATAGCGGCAGAACGGCCGCGGACCGAACGCCTCGCTCTGCTCGAACACGGCGCGCAGGTTCGCCGGCGCATTGGCGTACACCGGCAGGTCGTGGCCGAGCACGTCGGCGCGGACGACCTCGAACTGCTGTCCGGGCGCCGTGAGCTCGGCGACCACCTCGGCGTGCGATCGGGTGACGGTCACCGGTTCCCCCTCCTGTGACGAGCGAGGACCGGCCGCTTCCCCCCGGCCGGGCCTTGCGTGCGATGCTGTCGATCCGTCGACTGATACTGACGTCGACGTCAACTCGAACATAGTCGGGCGATCGTCCCCGGATGCACCGGGACGACGCGACGAGGAGGGGACCCCATGTACACCGAGATCCGCGTCGACCGTGTCGACCACGTCGAGGTCATCACGATCGACCGACCCGAGGCCCGCAACGCGCTCACGCACACCACCTACGCCGAGCTCGCGGATGCCGTCGAGCGCACCACGGCACGCTGCCTGGTGATCACCGGCGCCGATCCGGCGTTCTGCTCGGGCGACGACGTCAAGCAGGTGATGCTCGCGGCCGGCAGCCAACGCGCCGCCGGCGAGCGGCCCGAGCCGCGCCTCACCCCTGCCGCCGGCGTGCTGCTGCGCACCGACGTCCCGGTGGTCGCAGCCGTCAACGGCGCCGCCGTCGGATGGGGCATGGAGCTGGCTCTCATGGCCGACATCCGCGTCGCGTCCGAGCGCGCCAAGTTCGGCGAGCTCTTCGTCAAGCGAGGGCTGTGCTGCGACGTCGCCGGGTTCGCTCGGCTCGTGCAGCTGGTCGGACGCGAGCACGCGGCCGAGCTGCTGTTCACCGGTCGCGTCATCGACGCACACGAGGCCGCCGCGCTCCGCCTGGTCTCGCGCGTCGTCCCCCACGAGGAGCTCATGCCGACCGCGATGTCGGTGGCCCAGTCGATCGCCGGCAATCCCCCGCTCGCCGTGCAGGCGCTCAAGCGCGGGCTGCGCGGCGCGCTCGATCCCGACTGGGACGAACTGGGTCGATGGGTGAGCTCCACCCTCGGCGAGCTGTTCACCACCGAGGACCACCGCGAGGGCGTGGCGTCGTTCCTCGAGAAGCGCGAGCCGAACTACGTCGGACGCTGACCGGCGGTCTTGCGGCGGCGGGCCGCGGCGCCCGTGCGGGCCAGCGAGCCCTCCGGCGCCTCGATCCCCAGCGCCCGGGCCCACAGCAGCGTGACCGTGCGCACGGCCTCGTCGAAGTCGAACGGCTCGCCGAGGACCAGCCAGACGTAGGCGAACCGGTCGATCATCGAGCCGAGCGCGTTCGCGGCATAGCGGGCATCGATGTCGGCCAGTGCGATGCCGTCGCGCTGGAAGGCCCGGATCGCCTTCTCGGATCGCGCCACGAACGCATCGCGGATCTCACGGCGGATCGACCGCAGCTCGTCGCTGAAGGTGGCCACCTGCTCGATGACGGCGAACAGCTCGGCGTTGTCGCGATACGCCGCGAGGTAGGTCCGGTTGGTCCGCTCGACCCGTTCGAGGAGCGAACCCTCCTCGACCCGAGCGGCCTCGTCGCGCGCCACCAGCAGGTCGCGCTGCAGACCGAGCGCGACCTCGCGGAAGATCTCCTCCTTCGAGGAGAAGTACGTGTAGAAGGTGCCGTGCGAGACGCCGGCCCGCTCCACGATCTCGGCCACGTTGGTGTCGAGGTACTGGCGCTCGCAGAAGACCTCGCGAGCCGACTCGATCAGTCGGGCTCGGGTGCGCCGCCCCTTGGGTGACAGCTCCTCGACGTCGTCGTCGACGGTGCCGACCTCGGGCGCCCGCGCCGGGGACGTCTGCTCACTCGCCATGGCGGCCCGATGGTACCCCTGTGCGGCACACCGATCGTGCGGAGCGCGGAATCGACGGACTCAGTCGGTGCGCCGTCGTTGGAGGATCGCGGTGACGGCCTTGCCGTCGGCCTGACCCTTCGACGACTTCATGATCGCCCCGACGAGCGCGCCCATCGCCTTGTCCTCGCCGGCGCGGAACTTCTCCCAGGCGGCGGGCTGGGCAGCGATGGCCTCGTCGACCATCGTCTCGAGCGCCGAGGTGTCCTTGGCCTCGAAGCCCTTGGCCGCGGCGATGGCCGCGGCGTCGCCGCCGCCCTGCTCGAGGATGTCGGCGAGGATCTGCTTGGCCTGTGTGGCAGTCACGGCCCCGTCGACCTCGAGGCGCGTGAGCCCGGCGACGTCGGCCGCTGGCACGACCGGCTCGCTCCCCTGCTCGGCGAAGGCCTCCTTGACGTGCACCAGTGCCCGGGCAACGTCACCGCCGGCCGCACCGACGGCCAGCACGTAGGCGTCCTGACCGCGGTCGACCACGACCATCACGGCCTCGCCGTCGGCGGGTGCACCGGTGGCCTCGGCGAGCACCGCACGGCGCGCCGCCGGCAGCGGCGGGAGCGCGGCACGGACCTGCTCGATCCAGGCGGCATCGGGCGCGAGCGGCACCAGGTCGGGCTCGAGGAAGTAGCGGTAGTCGTCCGCGTCCTCCTTGGAGCGCAGCGTGTGCGTCCGCCCGTCGGTCTCGTTCCAGTGACGGGTCTCCTGGCGGATCACCTCGCCGGCCTCGAGCAGCACCACCTGGCGGCGGGCCTCGTACTCGACGGCGCGGCCGAGCGATCGCACCGAGTTGAGGTTCTTGATCTCGCAGCGCGTCCCGAAGGGCTCACCGGGCTTGCGCACGCTGACGTTGGCGTCGACGCGCATGGAGCCCTCCTCCATCTTCGCGTCGGAGGCTCCGATGGCCACGAGGATCGCGCGCAGCTCGTTGACGAACTGCCGGGCCTGCTGGGGGGTGCGGATGTCGGGCCGGCCGACGATCTCGACCAGCGGCACGCCGGCCCGGTTGAAGTCGATGAGCGAGGCCTCGCTGCCGTGGATCCGGCCGCCGGTGCCGCCCACGTGGGTGGACTTGCCGGTGTCCTCCTCGAGGTGCGCTCGCTCGATGCCGACGCGCGTGCCGTCGGGCAGGTCGAGCCAGCCGTCGACGTTGATCGGATCCTCGTACTGGCTGATCTGATACGCCTTGGGCATGTCGGGGTAGAAGTAGTTCTTGCGCGCGAACGTGCACGGCTGCACCGTGCAGTTGAGGGCGAGACCGATGCGCATGGCCAGCTCGACGGCCTGCCGGTTGAGCACGGGCAGCGCACCGGGCAGGCCGAGCGTCACCGGGTCGATGTTGGTGTTGGGCTCGTCGCCGAACCGGTTGGGGCTGGCCGAGAACAGCTTGGTGGCGGTGGCCAGCTCCACGTGGACCTCGAGGCCCACCACCATCTCGTAGTCGTCGATGCGGAACTCGCTCATCGTCCGGCCTCCTGACCGGTCGTGGTGCCAGCACGTCGTTCGAGCTCGGCGGCGGCCCGGAACATCGCAGCTTCGCCGAGGGTCGGGGCGAGCACCTGGACGCCGACGGGGAGCCCGTGGGCCCCGGTCCCGAAGGGCACGCTCATGGCCGGATGCCCGGCGAGGTTGGTGGGGATGGTGTACGTGTCGCAGAGGTACATGGCGAGCGGGTCGGAGGTCTTCGCGCCGATCTCGAAGGCCACCGTCGGCGAGGCCGGGGTCAGCAGCACGTCGGCGAGCTGGTAGGCCCGGGCGAAGTCGTCGCTGATCAGGCGGCGCACCTTGAGCGCCTTGCCGTAGTAGGCGTCGAAGTACCCCGCCGACAGGGCGTAGGTGCCGAGCATGATGCGCCGCTTGACCTCGGCGCCGAACCCCTCGTGGCGGGTGGCCATGTACATCGAGTTGGTGTCGGGTGCGTCGACGCGCATCCCGTAGCGCACCCCGTCGTAGCGGGCCAGGTTGGAGGACGCCTCGGCCGGTGCGACCAGGTAGTAGGCGGTGAGGCCGTAGGTGAAGGCCGGGACCTGCACGTCGACGATGGTGGCGCCCGCCGCGGCGAGCACGTCGAAGGCCGCCTCGAGCCGTTCGGCCACGTCGGGGTCGGCACCCTCGGGCAGGTCGGTGATGCGGCCGACGCGCAGGCCCTCGACCCCGTCGGCGAGCACGGCGGTGAGCTCGGGGAAGGGCTGCGGGATCGAGGTGGAGTCGAGCGGGTCGTGCCCGCCGATCGCCTCGAGCACGAGCGCGGCATCGGCGACGGTGGTGCTGAACGGGCCGATCTGGTCGAGGCTGCTGGCGAACGCCACCAGCCCGTAGCGGCTGACCGTGCCGTAGGTGGGCTTGACGCCGACCACGCCGCAGAGCGCAGCGGGCTGGCGGATCGAACCACCGGTGTCGCTGCCCAGGCTCACCGGGGCGAAGCCGGCGGCGACCGCGGCGGCGCTGCCGCCCGAGGAACCGCCGGGCACGCGCGAGGTGTCGACCGGGTTGCGCGTCGGGCCGAAGGCCGAGTTCTCGGTGCTCGACCCCATCGCGAACTCGTCGAGGTTGGTCTTGCCGA
>CAYRXQ010000015.1:0-25896 GCA_964428115.1 uncultured Ilumatobacteraceae bacterium | reverse complement strand
GCTGGTCGATGCGCATGTCCAAGAACCACTTGAACAACAAGTCGTAGTTGAGCCGCTCGCAGAACGCGCGCTCGGAACGGATCGAGTACATCGCCATCAACACCGTGGCCTTCAACAGCTGCTCGGGTGGCACGCTGCGCCGGCCACCGGTCGCGTACATCTCATCGAAGACCGGGTCCAGCTCCGCGAGCACCGCGTCCACAACGACACGGATCTTGCGGATCGGATGATCGACCGGGATCAGATCCTCGGTCGACAACGAAGTCAACATCGCCAACTGCGGATCCGGGGTCCCACGCATGACCCACAGTCTTTTCGATTCCGGCGCCGAACGCGAGCACCCTCAGCCGAATTTCAGCACCCTGCTAGCTCTCGGTGATGGTGACCGACTCGATGCGGATCTCCTCGAGCGGCGGCACGCCGTTCGAGGCCGGGTCGGGGTTGCCGAGCGCGTCGAGGGCCGGCACCGTGTCGTCGAGCCCCTCGGTGACCTGACCGAACAGGCTGTACGCCGGCGGCAGCGCCGCGCCGTCCTCGCCGGTGATGATGAAGAACTGGCTGCCCTGGGTGTCGGGGCCGCTGTTGGCCATCGCCAGCGAGCCGATCTGGTACTCGCCTGCCTCGGGGAGCTCGTCGGGCACGGCGTAGCCCGGCCCGCCGGTGCCGGTGCCGGTGGGATCGCCGCACTGGACCACGAAGCCGGGGATCGCCCGGTGGCACACGGTGTCGTCGAAGAACCGGTAGCGGGCGAGGACCACGAAGTTGTTCACCGTCATCGGGGCGCGCTCGGGGTCGAGCTCGACCGCGAGGGTGCCCTGGTTGGTGACGATCTCGGCGGTGTAGGTCACCGCGGGGTCGATGCAGAACGGCGGCGCAGCGTCGAAGTCGCGGACCTGCTCCTGGGTGCCGTCGGTGGCGGGGCAGTCGGCCGGGTCGGCCGGCTCGGGCGTCGTCGGTGCCGTGTCGGTGGCGGGCCCGGTGTCGCCGGGCGTCGTGTCGCCGGGGGTGGTCGCTCCGGTGTCGGTGCCGTCGTCGGGCAGTGTGACCGAGGGGATCGGGGGGAGCTCGCTCTCGACCGACTCGTCGTCGCCGTCGAAGGCGCCGCCGATCCAGGCGATGAACACGACCAGGCCGACGGCCAGCGCGACGCCGATGCCGACCCGCAGCGCCGTGCGCTTGGTGGAGGCCGCGCGCTGCTCTCGCACCTGCTCCTCGTGCTTCTTGGCCCGGTTGGCTTTCTGGCGTTCACGCTTGGCGGTTCCCACGAGTGTCGGAGGATACCGGCGAGCGGGTCGGGCGCCGGGTCGCTCGCCTCAAGTCGCGCCCGGTCCGTGCCGATGCCAACCCCATGAGCAGGACGCCGTGCCGTCGGCCTCGGCGCGACGCGGGGCCGGGCGTCCCAGTCGGGTGCCGCCACACCGGTACATTGGGCGACGTGGCCACCGTCCGACTCTTCGCCGCCGCCCGCGACGCGGCCGGCATCGGGCGCGACGAGATCCCCGGTGGCACCGTGGCCGAGGTGCTCGAGGCCGCCCGCACCCGCTACGGCCGGCGCTTCGACGAGGTGTTGGCCACGAGCCGCGTCTGGGTGAACGGTGAACCGGTGGGCGACTCGTCGCCGGTCGGTCCGAACGACGAGCTGGCGGTGCTGCCACCCGTGTCAGGAGGAGCCTGGTGACCAGCGAACCGAACCCGGCGGGGGCGTCCCCGGCCGACCCTGCGACCCTGACACTCGACGAGCTGCGCAGCCGTCGGGCGACCCTGCAGCGCGAGGGCGACGTCGTCTCGTACGTCCGCCGCATCGCCCAGGCCCGTCTCGACCTCGTGTCCTCCGAGGTGCGACGGCGCGAACGCGGTGAGGCCGAGCTCGACCTGCCGAGCGAGCTGCGCGTCGTGCTGTCCCAGCACCTGACGAGCGGCGGTGGTGGCTCCACCGCCCGACCGCCGCGGCCGAACGACGAGGTCGGCGACGACGCGCTCTCGCACGAGCTCGACCAGATCTGCGCCGCCAACGGGTACAGCCGGCTCGGCGAGCTCGACGACGAGGGGCTGCAGACCCTCGCCGGCGCACTCGGCGAGTTCGAGCGCCGCGTCTCGGGCGATCGTCGCTCCACCTTCGAGTACCTCGATGCCCTCAGTGCCGAGCTCGTCCGCCGCTATCGCGACGGCGAGGCCTCGGTCGACGGCCTGCTCAGCGGGTACTGAGCCGATGACCGGTCGGTCCGATCGGGCCGCCGGACCGACCCCGCCGGCGGGGTCGAGCCAGGCCGCCGGTGACGACGTCGGCTCGTTCATCCGGGCCCAGCGCGAGCTGGCGCGGATGTCGGTGCGACGGCTCGCCGATCTCGCCGGGGTGTCGAACCCGTACCTCTCCCAGATCGAGCGCGGCATCCGGCGACCCTCGGCCGAGATCCTCCAGCAGCTCGCCGATGCGCTGCGGATCAGCGCCGAGACGCTCTACGTGCGCGCCGGGTTCCTGCGGGCCGACGAGACGGGTCCGGCCGACTCGGTGCCGGCCGCCATCGAGCGCGATCAGCACCTCACCCCCGAGCAGAAGGTCGCCCTGGTGCAGGTGTACCGGTCGTTCACCGGGGAGCGCGCCGCCGAGGACCCGGTGGGCACCGACGCCGAGCGCGCGCCCGACGCCGCGCCCGACTGAGCCCGTCGGCGGGCTCCGGCGAGCACGACCGGCGGGAATGCCGACCCCACCACTAGCGTTTGCTCCCGTCGTGCAGCGAGTGGCCGTGATCTCCCTCCACACGTCGCCCCTCGCCCAGCCGGGTTCGGGCGACAGCGGTGGCATGAACGTGTACGTCCGCGAGCTGGTCTCCTCCCTCGCCCAGGCCGGGGTCGAGTGCACCACCTACACCCGCGCCGACCGCGCCGGGCTGCCCCGTGAGGTGCACGTGGAGCCCGGGCACCGGGTGGTCCACATCGAGGCCGGGCCGCACCACCTCCCCAAGGAGGCGCTGCCCGACGTGCTCGACGAGTTCACCGAGGGGGTGCTCGAGCACCTGCAGGCCAACGGCGGCGCCGACGTCGTGCACGCCCACTACTGGCTGAGCGGCGAGGTGGCGCACCGCATCAAGCACCTGCTCGACATCCCGTTCGTGACCACCTTCCACACCATGGCCCGGGTCAAGGCCGAGGGCGGCGACCCCGAGCCGATCTGGCGCGACCGTGCCGAGGCCGAGATCGTGAACTGTGCCGACGCGATCTGCGTGAGCTGCACCGAGGAGGAGCGACAGTTCCGACGGCTCTACGGCGATCCCAAGGGGCGCATCGAGATCGTCGCGCCCGGGGTGGAGCACGCGTTCTTCGCGCCCGGCGACCGGGCCGGGGCGCGACGGGCCCTCGGGGTCGATGCCGACCGACCGCTGCTGCTGTTCGTCGGTCGCATCCAACCCCTGAAGGGCCCCGACGTCGCGATCCGCGCCCTCGCGGCCCTCCGGCACCACGGCCACCCCGACGCCCACCTGGCGATCGTGGGCGGGGCGAGCGGTGAGCACGGCGACACAGAGGCCGAGCGAGCCCACGAGCTGGTCGACGAGCTCGGGCTGCACGACCACGTCACGTTCGTCCCGCCGCAGCCCCATCACATCCTGTCCACCTACTACCGCGCCGCCGATGTCGTGGTGGTGCCGAGTCGCAGCGAGAGCTTCGGCCTGGTCGCCCTCGAGGCCGCCGCCTGTGGGACCCCGGTGGTGGCGAGCGCCGTCGGTGGGCTGCTGACCCTCGTCGACCACGGTGTCACCGGGTTCCTCGTGCCCGAGCGGACGCCGGAGGCCTTCGCCGCTGCCGTGGGGGCGATCCTCGACGACCCGGAGCGCGCCGAGGACATGGGCCGCGCCGGCGCTGCTCGCGCGGCGCAGTACACCTGGGGCTTCGCCGCGGCACGGCTGAGGCGGCTCTACACCGACCTGACGGCGCGCCAGCTCGTCGCCTGCACCTGAGGTCGCCCGTGTCCGCCCCCCTCGACCCCGCCCAGCTCGCCGTCACCGCCCGGCACATCGACGAGTGGCTCGCCGCGATCGCGGCCACCAACGAGCAGATCACCGCCATCGACCGCGGCACCAGCGACGACACCTCCAGCGGTGATCCGCGCTGGTACGTGCGCATGCGCGGCGAGGACAAGGACGTCACCACGGTGTGGCTCACCCTGGGCCAGCGGACCCTGCGCTACGAGACCTACGTGATGCCGGCCCCCGAGGAGCGCGCCGAGGAGCTCTACGAGCAGCTCCTGCGCCGCAACGATCACCTCGTGGGCGCGCACTTCTCGATCGGGATCGAGGACGCCGTGTTCCTGCGCGGCGAGCTGTGGAACCAGGCGCTCTCCGAGGACGAGCTCGACCGGGTGCTCGGCACCCTCTACGCCACCGTGGAGCAGTGCTTCCAGGCCCTGTTGCGGGTGGGCTTCGCGAGCCGGTTCGCCGGCTGATCCCCGGTCGGCCGGGCCTGCCCGCTGCGGCCGTGGTTTCCCTCGTCGATCGCTCGGCGCGCCCATGGGGTCGTCCGGGTGCGGCCGACTTGGGAAGTCGGTCTCCCAGCGGCCCACCCGGGCGGTCCCGTAACGTGACGCCCATGAGCGACGCGACCGACCGCCTCCCCGGCACCTCCGACGCCTCGGGCGACGAGGGGACCCGCGTGGTCCTGGCCGTGATCGGGGGCGGCAACATGGGTGCCGCGCTGCTCGGTGGTCTCGTGGCCTCGGGTGGGTTCGCCCCGGGGGAGCTGGCGGTCGTCGAACCGGTCGAGGCGCGGCGAGCCCAGCTCTGCGAGCTGTTCCCCGAGGTGGTGGTGAGCGCCACGATCCCGCCGTGTCGGGCAGCGGTGCTCGCGGTGAAGCCCTACGACATCGCCGCGGTGGCCGCCGCGGCGGCGAGCGCCGGGGCCACTCGTCTGCTCTCGATCGCGGCGGGCATCGCGACCGAGACGATCGAGGCCGCGGTCCCCGCAGGGGTCCGCGTCGTGCGATCGATGCCCAACACACCCGCGCTGGTCGGTGCCGGGATGTCGGCCGTCTGCGCCGGCGCCGGCGCCGAGGAGGACGACCTCGCCTGGGCCGAGTCGATCCTGGGCTCGGTCGGGACCTGCGTCCGGGTGCCCGAGTCGCTCTTCGACGCCGTCACCGGGGTGACCGGATCGGGCCCCGCCTACCTGTTCCTGGTGGCCGAGGCGATGATCGACGCCGCCGTGCTGTCGGGGATCGCCCGTCCGGCGGCCGAGGCGATGGTGGCGCAGCTCTTCGTGGGCTCGGCCGCGCTCCTGGCCGACCGCGGCGACCCCGCGGCGCTGCGCGCCATGGTGACCTCGCCGGGTGGCACCACGGCCGCCGCGCTCCACGTGCTCGAGGCGCGCGCCGTGCGGGCGGCGTTCATCGACGCCGTGCGGGCCTCCGCCGAGCGCAGCCGCGAGCTTGGCTGAGCCCGTCGGGCCGTCGTGCCCGCTCGGGCGAGCGGCGGGTGACCGTGGGGTGTGCAGCAGAATTTCCCGACGTGACACTTTTCTCATGCCGGGTCGTGGGCTACGGTGACCTGCGTTGAGTCGCGCCGGTGTTCCACCGGCTGCGCCGACGGGGCTGGTGCCATCGGGGGGTTGGCACCGGCCCTCGTCGCGTCCGGGCCCGGGCCGCCGGTAGCGTCCGGCGCGTATGAGCACCGGGTCCCGGTTCGACACCGTTTCGTTCCTCACCGACTACGGCACCCGCGACGAGTTCGTGGGTGTGGTCAAGGCGGTGATTCGCGACCTCGCCCCGCAGGTGTCGGTGATCGACCTCACCCACGAGATCCCCCCGTTCGACGTGCGCTCCGGCGGACTCGCCCTGGCTCGTTGCATCGGCTATGTACCGTCCGGAGTGGTGCTCGCCGTGGTCGACCCCGGGGTCGGCACCGATCGGAGGGCCGTGGCGATCGAGGTGGCCGGTGGGGCAGGCGTCCTGATCGGCCCCGACAACGGCCTGCTCGCCCCCGCCGTGGCGATGGCCGGCGGGGCGGAGCGTGCGGTCGAGCTCACCAACCCCGAGTACCAGCTCGAGTCACCCGGTGCGACCTTCGCCGGTCGCGACGTGTTCGCCCCGGCCGCCGCGCACATCTGCAACGGCGTCGACCTCGCAGAGCTCGGCCCCGAGGTCGACCCCGGGTTGCTCCTGCCCGGCACCGTGCCCCTGCCCCGCGACGAGGGCGACGCGGTGGTGGCCGAGGTGCTGTGGGTCGACCGGTTCGGCAACTGCCAGCTCAACGTCGGGTCCGAGGATCTCGAGGGGCGCGGCGATCACCTCGAACTGCGGATCGGCGATCCGACCCAGCCCGCCGGCGTGGTGACCCGGGCCGCCAAGCGCGCCACGAGCTTCGCGGCGATCCCCGGCGGCGGGATCGGGCTCGTCCTCGACTCGTACGGGATGCTGGCCGTGTGCCTCGACCAGCGGTCGGCGGCCGAGGAGCTCGGCCTCGGCGTGGGCGATCAGGTCGCCCTGACCCCGCTCGACGGTCCCGGCCCGGTCGTCACCCCCGTCTCGTTCCGCCGCGGCTGAGCAACCCCGGAGCCGTCGGTAGCCTGCCCCCATGCGTCCGGCCACCACGCTCGCCCTCGCCCTGCTGCTGTTCGCCATCCTGGCGGCCGGGCTGCTCTCGCTGGCTCGCCTCTGAGGTTCGCGACCGCGTCGTTGGGGGCGCCGGTTCCGCCGTCCTGCGCCGATCGGTACGATGCCCGCCCGTGGGGGCATCGACATCCGACGTGACCGTGACGCGCAACGTGGCCAGCACGGTCGAGCCGCATCCGGCCGATCAGGTGGCACTGCGCCTCGTCGACGGCGGGATCGTCACCTACGGCGAGCTGCGTGATCGTGCTGCGTGCATGCGCGGCGGGCTGCGCGACCTCGGTGTGGTGGCCGGCGACCGGGTCGCCCTGATCTGTGGCAACACCCCCGACTTCGCGATCGCCTACCTCGCCGTGCTCGGCCTGGGCGCGGTGGTGGTGCCGCTCAACCCCACGAGCCCGGCGCCCGAGCTCGGTCGTCAGCTCGAGCTGGTGAGTCCGGTGGCGGTGCTGTGCGATCCCGACGTGGTGCCGGCCTGGACCGACCTGGTGGCCCACGCCCCCGCGTCGATCCGGCACCTCGTCGTCACCGGTCACGGCGGCGCCGATGCCGACTCGGGGGTGACGACCTGCAGCGAGCTCGAGAGCCACGACCCGATGGCGGTCGTCGAGGTCGACGCGCATGCCACGGCGGCGCTGATGTTCACCAGCGGCACGGCCGGTTCGCCGCGTGCGGCCATGATCGGCCACGGCAACCTGCTCGCCAATCTGCGCCAGGGCAAGAGCGTGCCCGCACCGTTCGGCCCCGACGACGTCGTGCTCGGCGTGCTGCCGCTGTTCCACATCTTCGGCATGAACGTGGTCCTCGGCGCGTCGCTCGAGGTCGGTGCGTCGGTGCTGCTGGTGCCGCGGTTCGACCCGCGCACGACCGCCGCGCTGATCCCGACCCACCGGGTCACCGTGGTCCCCGGCGTGCCCTCGATGTGGTCGGTGTTCGCGAGCGACGAGTCGCTCGACGCCGAGACCTTCGCCAGCGTGCGACTCGCGCTGTCGGGCGCCTCGAAGCTGCCGGTCGCCGTGTTCGAACGGTGCCGGGAGCGGTTCGACCTGGTGGTGTACGAGGGGTACGGGCTGACCGAGACCTCGCCGATCGTCACCAGCTCGGTGACCGACGACGGGGTGCCCCGACCGGGTTCGATCGGTCGAGCGGTCGCCGGGGTCGAGGTCCGACTGGTGAACGGGGAGGGCGTCGACGTCTTCGTCGGCGACGTCGGTGAGGTGCTCGTTCGCGGCGACAACGTGTTCCAGGGCTACTACCTGGATCCGGAGGTCACCGACCGCGTGATCGACGCGGAGGGCTGGCTGCACACCGGCGATCTGGCCACGGCCGACGACGACGGCTGGCTGTACATCGTCGACCGCGCCAAGGACCTCGTGATCGTGTCGGGCTTCAACGTCTACCCCGCCGAGGTCGAGCAGGTGCTGGCGAGCCATCCGGCCGTGCTCGAAGCCGGCGTGATCGGCGCGTCGCACGACCAGCACGGCGAGACGGTGGTGGCGTACGTGGTCCTGGCCCAGGGCGCCGCCGCGACCGAGGCCGAGCTCATCGATCACGCCGCCGACCAGCTCGCCCGGTACAAGTGCCCGAGTCGGGTCCTGTTCGTCGACGAGCTGCCCCGCAACGCCAACGGCAAGCTGCTGCGCCACGCGCTCGAGTCCTCCGCCGACTGAGCCGGGCAGCCGGCAGGCGGCCGGGAGGTGACCGGCCGCCGACGTGCCGACGACCGGGAGGCGAACGGACGGGTTGCCGATCGGTGCCTCGACGTGACCGATGACATGGCGTTCGAAGGGGCGTCGGTTCGTCGCACGGCTTTGTGAAATCGTGCACGAGCGTCCTAACGTGGAACACGCATGGCCCCCCAGCGCAGCCGCCGACGGATCCCCGAGGCCACCGTGGCCCGACTCCCGGTGTACCTCCGACTCCTCATGGAGCAGGGGGCTGCCGGTGTCGAGAGCATCTCCTCGGAGGGGCTCGCCGAGCTGGCCGGGGTGAACGCCGCCAAGGTCCGCAAGGACCTCTCGTACCTCGGCAGCTACGGCACCCGCGGTGTGGGGTACGAGGTCGACTACCTCGTGTACCAGATCCGTCGCGAGCTCGGGCTCGACCACGACTGGCCGGTGGTCATCGTCGGCGCCGGCAACCTCGGCCAGGCCCTCGCCGGCTATGGCGGGTTCGGTGAGCGAGGCTTCCCGGTGGGCGGGATCGTCGACGTCGACGACTCCAAGGTCGGCAGCGTGGTCGGCGGCGCACGGGTCCGCCACATCGACGACCTCGGCCAGATCGTGCTCTCCAAGCAGATCTCGATCGGGGTCATCGCAACGCCCCCGGCCGCCGCCCAGGATGCGGCCGACCGCCTCGTGCGGGCCGGCGTCACCAGCATCCTCAACTTCGCCCCGGTCGTGCTCTCGGTGCCCGCCGGCGTCTCGGTCCGCAAGGTCGACCTCGCCGTCGAGCTCCAGATCCTCAGCTACCACGAGCAGCGTCGCTCGTCGGCCGCGAGTGCCGCGCTTCACGCGGTGCCGGAAGGGTCGTCTCGGGGGGCCAGCGCCTAGGGTGGCGTCGCCATGTCGATCATCGTCGTCGGAGTGAACCATCGCAGCGGGCCGCTCAGCCTGCTCGAGCGCGTCACCCTGCCGGCCGCGTCGATCCCCAAGGCCATCACCGGGCTGGCCGGGCGCGACAACGTGCGTGAGGTCGCCGTGCTCAGCACGTGCAACCGCACCGAGGTCTACGCCGTGGCCGAGCGGTTCCACGGCGCCTACGCCGACATCCGCGACTTCCTCTGCGACCTCGGTGGGCTGCATCCCGACGACCTGCACCCGTACCTGTTCACCCAGCACGACGACGGTGCGGTGAGCCACCTCTTCGAGGTCGTGGCCGGGCTCGACTCGGCCGTGGTGGGCGAGAGCGAGATCGTCGGGCAGGTCCGAAGCGCCTGGGAGATCGCCCAGGCCGAGGGCGGCGCCCGCACCACGCTCAACCTGCTGTTCCGCAAGGCCCTCGAGGTCGGCAAGCGGGCCCGTACCGAGACGACCATCGGCCGGGGCACGGCGTCGGTGAGCCACGCGGCGGTCGAGATGGCCGTCGACCGCCTCGGTGCGCTGGTCGGCCGTCGCGTCCTCGTGGTCGGCGCCGGCGCGATGGGCGAGGGCATCACCGTGGCCCTGCACCGGGCCGGAGCCGAAGAGATCCTCGTCGCCAATCGCACCCCCCAGCGGGGGACCGACCTGGCCGAGCGGGTCGGCGCGCTGGCCGTCGGCTTCGACCGGCTGCCCGAGGCCCTCGGCGTCGCCGATCTGGTGCTCACCTGTACGGGCGCCGGCGAGCCGGTGCTGACCGCCGAGCTGCTGTCCACCGCCCGCAGCAGCACCCGACCGCTGCTCATCGTCGACATCGCCGTGCCGCGCGACGTCCACCCCGACGTGGCCGACCTGCCCAACGTCACGGTGGCCGACCTCGACGACCTGCGCGACTGGGCCGACCGTGGTCGGGCCCACCGCCTGGGTGAGGTCGAGCGAGTCCGCGAGATCGTGCGCGACGAGGTCGAGCGCTTCGGGGCCGACGCCACCGCACTGCAGGCTGCGCCGCTCGTCGCCTCGTTGCGCGAGCGCGCCGACCTGTTGCGCGCCGCCGAGCTCGAGCGCTACGCCTCGCGCCTCGGCGGGCTCGACGAGGCCCAGCGCGATGCCGTCGAGGCGTTGACCCGCGGGATCGTGGCCAAGCTGCTCCACCAGCCGTCGATCCGGCTCAAGCAGCAGGCCGGGACGCCCCAGGGCGAACGCAACGCCGCGGCCGTCGCCGACCTGTTCGACCTCGAGTGACGCGCTCGGGGGCGCATCGGCCGTGACCGTCACCCCACCGCTCCGCCTGGCCACCCGCTCGAGCGCGCAGGCCACCGCACAGGCCGAGGCCGTCGCCGACGCGCTGCGCGCCGGCGGTGTCGAGGTGGAGCTGGTCTTCGTCGAGACGATGGGCGACCGACGCCTCGACGTGCCGCTGCACACCATCGGTGGTCAGGGCGTGTTCGTCAAGGAGGTGCAGTACGCCGTCCTCGACGGTCGCGCCGACCTCGCCGTGCACTCGGCCAAGGACCTCCCCTCGACACCGGCCGACGGTCTGGTGATCGCGGCCTTCTGCGAGCGTCGGACCCCGTCGGACGCCCTGGTCGGATCGACCCTCGACGACCTGCCGCCCGGTGCGACGGTCGCCACCGGTTCGGTGCGTCGTCGCGCGCAGCTCACTGCGGCACGCCCCGACCTCGAGTTCGCGGAGCTGCGCGGCAACATCCAGACCCGGCTCGGCAAGCTCCCGGAGGGCGGAGCGATCGTCATGGCCGTGGCCGCGCTCGAGATCCTCGGCCTCACCGACCGGATCGCCGAGGTGCTCGACCCGACCCGCTTCGTGCCCGCCGTCGGTCAGGGGTGCGTGGCGGTCGAGTGCCGGACCGACGACGCCACGACCCGCGCCGCGGTGGCCACGGTCGACCACCGGCCGACGCGGCAGGCCGTCGAGGTGGAGCGGGCCTACCTGGCCGAGCTCGGGTCCGGGTGCTCGCTGCCGGTGGCGGCCCACGTCGACGGCGGGATGCTGCGAACGTTCCTGGCCGGCTCGGCCGTCCACACCGAGGCCGTCGGGCTCACCGGGGACCACGAGGCCGACTGCGAGCGCGCCCGCCGCTCGGCGCGGGTGGCGGCAGCGGCGGTCGGCACGCCGTGACCGGGCCGCGGCCCGACGGTGCAGCGGCACGACCGCTCGCCGGGCGCCGCGTGGTCACCACCCGGGACGAGCCCGGTGCGCTCGACGACGCGCTCGCCGCGCTCGGCGCCGAGGTGCTCCACCTCCCCCTGATCGAGATCGTCGACCCACCGTCGGGATCGGGATCGCTCGCCCCGGCACTCGCCGCGGCCGGACCCGACGACTGGGTGGTCGTCACCTCGCGCCACGGCGCCGCCCGGCTGGTGACGGCCTGGCACGAGGCTCGTCCGGCGGAGTCGGCCGCGGGGGCCCCGCACCTCGCCGCCGTGGGGGAGGCGACGGCCGAGGTGGTGCGTCGTGCGGGCCTCGCGGTCGACGTGGTGCCCGAGGTCCAGACGGCGGCCGCGCTCGTGGCGGCGTTCCCCGACGTGAGCGGCCGGGTGCTCGTGGCGCAGGCCGATCGCGCCGCGCCGACGCTCGTCGAGGGGCTGCGGGCGCGCGGGTTCGTCGTCGAGGTGCACACCGTCTACCTGACGCACCTGCGGCCCGTCCCCGAGTCGGTGCGTGGTGAGGTCCTGGCCGCCGATGCGGTCACGTTCGCCAGCGGATCGGCCGTCACGGGCTGGGTCGAGGCCCTCGGCCCGGTCGCGCCACCCGTGGTCGCGGTGATCGGGCCGTCGACCGCGGCGGCGGCCGAGGGGGCCGGGCTCAAGGTCAGCGGGGTCGCTGCCGATCATTCGGTGTCCGGTCTGGTGCGGCTCGTCGCCGATCTCCTCACCGGGTGACCACCCACGCTCCGTCCGATCTCTAGACTCCGAGCGGCGGCCGTCCCGGCTGGGCCGGTTGCCCGCCTCGTCCTCGCCATGCCTCTGCACCGCCGCCGCTCCTCCACTGCCTCCGCACTGGTCGTCGGCGCGCTCCTGGCGAGTGCTGCCGTGGTGGCGATCCCCACCTGGCAGACGACCGACAGCGTCGCCGAGGCCGATGCGCCACCGCCACGCACCGCCGTGGTCCCGACGCCCGCGGCCCGTCCGTCGATCTCGGCCGACGGCCGGTGGCTCGCGGTCGAGGGGCTCGTGGCCGCCGACGGGACGATCCTCGACCCCGCGCAGGTCCCGCCCGGTGCCGTCGCCCGACGGACCGTGCTGCGGATCGACCGGCTCTCTGGCGCCGCCGTCGATCTGGTGGTGCCGCCGGCCGGCATCCGCACCGGTGACACCGTGCGCCCGGTCATCAGCGCGGACGGCTGCGCCGTGGTCGCGCACTCGCAGCTCGCGCTCGACCTGTTCCGCGACGACGACCGCGGCGACCGGTGGGACGTCTACCGCACGGTCCTGCCCGAGTGCGGCGGCGCCATCGGGGAGTGGGAGCTGGTGTCGGCCGACAGCACCGGCGTGGCCCGCGACGACGTCGTGGTGGCCGACGCCCCGACCGTGTCGGCCAGCGGCAGCGTGGTGGCCTTCACCGTGCCCCTCCTCGGCGACGAGTCGGTGGTGGCCGGCGTCTCGACCATCCAGGTCGTCGACCTCACTGTGCCGGTCGGCGAGCCGGGTCGCGTCAGCGAGGTCGCTGGCATGCCCGTGGAAGCACCGGCCACGACCTTCCGCTACGAGGGTGCCCGGACCCCGGTGCTCTCGGGCGATGGCCGCCATCTGGCGTTCCGGGCCGATGTGACCGCGTCGGATGCCCTGCCCGGGTGGGCCGAAGGTCAGGTCGCAGGTGGGCCCGCCACCGCGCAGGTCTACGTGTGGGATCGCTCGAACACCGATCGCTTCACCGCCGTCCAGCTCGTGTCGGGCGTCGACGGGGCACCGAGCGCGACGGGTGCCGCCGAGCCTGCCATCTCCGATGATGGCCGGGTCGTGGTGTTCACCTCCACCGAGCAACGGTTCGTCGCCGCGGTCTACCCGAGCTGTGCCAACGGCTGCCCGCGCCAGGTGTACCGGTACGACCGTGACGCCGACGGGAACGGGCGCTTCGACGAGCCGGGCACGACGGAGATCTCGCTGGTGTCGGCGCTGCGCGACCTCGACGACGATCGCACCCCGCCACGGGCGGGCGATCGGTCCTCGTGGGCCCCGGCGATCAACGTCGACGGGTCCCAGGTCGCGTTCGTCACCGACGCCACCGATCTCGTCGCCCCGCCGGCCGCCGGTGGCGGCGATGCGACCGACGGCGACATCGTGGCCGTCGACGTGGGCATCGGGCGCCCCGAGCGGGTGGCCAGCACGCCGACGGGCGCCGCACCGGCAGCCGTCCACTCGGCGCCGACGCTCTCGGCCACCGGTCGGGTGGTGGCCTTCGACACCGCGGTCGCCGGGCAGATCGCCGGCGATCCGGCGCTGACGGGGCGCCACGTGGCCTCGGTCGTGCGCACGCCGGCACTTTCGCTCGCGGCGGTCGACTTCGGGTCGGTCATCCCCGGCTGGACCAGCGAAGAGCTCTACGTCTCGGTCCTCAACGACGGGCCCGGCGCCTTCGCCCCGGCACAGGTCACGAGCTCGTCGCCGCGCTTCGCGGTGACCGAGGGCGGTACCTGCCGCCAGGGCGTCGTGGTGCCGGCCGGCGGGACGTGCACCGTGTACCTCGTGTTCCAGCCCGACGGGTCGGGGGTCGCTCGCGGCACCATCACCGTGCTCGAGTCGGGGGTCGACGCCGTTGCGGTGACCACCGAGGCCCGCGGCGAGGGCGGCGGCCCCGAGCTGGCGGTGCAGCCCAAGGGTCTCGATCTCGACGCGACCGTGGTGGGCGGTCCGACGCGCCGAGCGGCGTTCGACGTCCAGAACGTGTCGTTCAACCCGACCCGGATCACCGAGATCCGCGTCGCCGGGGTGAACGCCCGCGACTTCCAGGTGACCGGGCAGAGCTGCACGGGTCGACCCTTCAACCCCGGCGCGTACTGCTACGTCGAGGTGGAGTTCGCACCCACCGCTGCGGGCCGTCGGACCGCGTCGATCGTGGTGCGCTCGGCCACGGGGGCCTACACCGCCGTGATCGTGTCGGGGTCGGGCCGCTACGAGCCGGTGATCGAGACCGACGGGCTGCTCGTGTCGCCCGGCGGCCGCCTCGGTGTGGGCGGCTCGGGCTTCCCGGCCGACACCGACGTGACCCTCGAGTTCGCCCCGGGCGGGCGTCCCTTCGCGACGCTGCGCACCAGCGCCGAGGGCACCCTGCTCGCCGAGGTGATCGTGCCCGTCGACGAGCGCACCGGCCGGCGCCAGCTGGTGGCCACGGCGCCGTCGGCCACGGCGACGGTCGAGGTCGAGGTCGAGGCCGTGCGGTCGACGTTCCAGCCCGGGATGCCGGGCGGCGCCTTCCGCCCCTGACCCCCGACGTCGACGAACACCCAACCCTCGTTCTCATCTCCCCCGATCGCGCCTGGTGACACCAGATCGGACACGGAACCCGTGGTGGGTCAGTCGGCCGGGACGAGTCGGCCGCCGAGCAGCAGGCCCACCTCGCACGAGGTGGCGGTGGTGCTCCCGGCGCCGGCACAGTCGAGGCGATGGACCAGCTCGTCGCCCGATGCGAACGGCAGCGGCGTGATGCGACCCTGGAAGTCGTTGGCGCCCACGGTGCGCAGATCCCACTCGTAGAGCACCTCGCCGTTGCGCGACATGGTCACCCGGCCGAGATCGGCGTTGGGGTTCTGCACCACGATGTCGGTGAGCTGCAGGGTCACCCCGGTGGGCACCGTGTAGGCCTGCGAGGCGCTCAGCCCGACGCCCGCCACCACCGCGAGGCGCGTCGCGAACGGTTCGCCGGGCTCGCTGTCGACCTCGCCGCCGCCGTCGCCCTCGGGAGCGGGCCCCTCGGCCCCGTCGCCGGTCGGCGCCGTCGTGGTGGGCGCGGCCGGTACGGTCCCGCCGGGGTCGGTGGGGGCCAGCTCCCCGATGCGATCGTCGACCGCACGGTCGGCGGCCTCGCGCAGCTCGGGGCGCACCACGCCGAACCAGGCGGCGACCAGCAGGCCGATGGCAGCGAGCGTGGCGAGGCTGCGGCTGACGAGACCGGCGGGCACGGTCGGGGGCTGGACGAGGCTGGCCCGAGCGATCGCGGTCGGGTGCTCGGGCTGGGTGGCCTCGACCTCGAAGTCGAGCTGGCGGTCGTGACGCCGGAAGAAGCCGCCGCTCGCGTGGAGCTTGAGGCGCACCAGGTTGGCGCCGCCGGGGTTGATGCCCACCGCCGGCGGATCGAAGGTGCCGTCGAGGCGGTGGGTGGGGTCGATCAGGTGGAGCCGGCAGCTCGCGAGGTCGTTGCCCCGGTTCTCGATCATCAGCTCGAAGGTGGCCCGCCGACGTGCCCGCTGGATGGCCTGGAGGACGACGATCCGGCGGTCGTGGAACTGCTGGACCCGCAGGGTGGTCTCGGCGGTCACCACGTCGTCGGCGTCCTCGGTCGAGGCGACCCGCAGCGCGAGGGTGGTCGGCCCGGCGCTCGTGGTGTGCACCGCCGGCGGGCGCACGGTCACCTCGACCCGGTCGCGGGAACCGGCGAACAGTGCGATCGTGCCACGCTGCACGGTGGTCCACGGGGCGGCCAGACCGGTGGGCACCAGCGCGTAGGTCTGGGTGTGATCGCTCAGGTTGTCGATGGTGAGCGTCAGCGAGACCGATCCACCGGGGCGGACCTGCGTCTCCTCTTCCACGAACCAGGCCTGTGTGGGCATTGCGGTGACGCTACCCGCCGGTCGTGGCGCGAGCCGGGCGTCCCGCCTCCCGAGCACCACGGTGTGCCGAGGTGGGTCGACCCTCGTACCATGCCGGCATGCCTGGTCCCGTCGGATCCGCCGGACACCCCGAATATCCCGCCGCTCGTCCGCGTCGCCGTCGCCGCACCGCGGCGATGCGCGATCTGGTGGCCGAGACCGAGGTGCGGCCCCGCGATCTCGTCGCCCCGCTGTTCGTGCGCGAGGGGATCGACGAGCCGGTCCCGATCACCTCGCTCCCCGGCCAGGTGCAGCACACCCGTGACAGCCTGCGGGCCGAGGTCGAGGCGCTCGCCCGGCTCGGGGCGCGCGGCGTGATCCTGTTCGGTGTGCCCGCCCACAAGGACGCCGTCGGGTCGGAGTGCTGGAACCCCGACGGGATCGTCCAGCTCGCGCTCGGCGACCTGCGGGCCGACCTGGGCGACGACATGGTGCTGATGGCCGACGTGTGCGTCGACGAGTACACCAGCCACGGCCACTGCGGGGTGGTCGACGAGCACGGTGAGGTCGACAACGACGCGACCCTCGAGCTGTACCAGCGGGCGGCCGTGGCCCAGGCCCGTGCCGGGGCCCACGTGGTCGCGCCGAGCGGGATGATGGACGGGCAGGTGGCGGCGATCCGCCGGGCCCTCGACGCCGACGGCCACACGGGGACGGCGATCCTGGCCTACTCGGCCAAGTACGCGAGCGCCCTGTACGGCCCGTTCCGCGACGCGGTCGACGTGACCATCGAGGGTGGCGGCCATCGCAGGGGCTACCAGCAGGATCCGCGCAACGCCCGCGAGGCGTTCGTCGAGATCGAGGCCGACCTCGCCGAGGGCGCCGACATGGTGATGGTCAAGCCGGCGGTGGCGTACCTCGACGTGATCCGCGCCGTGCGCGACCGGGTCGACGTGCCGCTCGCCGCCTACCACGTGAGCGGGGAGTACGCGATGGTGCACGCAGCGGCGGCCAACGGGTGGATCGACCTCGAGGCCACGGCCGTCGAGCACCTCACCGCCATCCGACGGGCGGGTGCCGACATCGTGCTCACCTACTTCGCCCGATGGTTCGGCGAGCTGGTCGCGCAGGAGGGTCGGGCGTGAGCCGGCTCGAGGAGCTCGGCTCGGGCGCGACCGCGATGATCGGCCCCTGCGACGCGGTGCGCTGCGCTGCGGCCGGGTGCACGCCGACGGTGTGCCGCGGGGCGGGCCTGGCCTCCAACGACGAGGTGTACGAGCGGTCGCGGACCGTCATCCCCGGTGGCGTCAACTCGTCGATCCGGGCCTTCCGCTCGGTCGGCGGCCGGCCGTACGCGGTCGCCCGGGCCGAGGGCCCGTACGTCTGGGACGTCGAGGGCACGCGCTACGCCGACCTGGTGCAGAGCTACGGGGCGGTGATCCTGGGGCACGCCCATCCGGCCATCACCGCGGCGATCACCGCCGCGGCGGCCGACGGCACCTCCTACGGGGCGCCGACGCCGCGAGAGATGAAGCTGGCCGAGGCGATCGCCGAGCGGGTGTCGAGTTGCGAGCAGGTCCGGTTCATGAACTCGGGCACCGAGGCCACCAGCACCGCGGTGCGCCTGGCCCGCGGGTTCACCGGCCGCGATCGCATCGTGATCTTCCACGGCAACTTCCACGGGGCGACCGACGCGCTGCTCGCCGCGGGCGGCAGCGGGGTGGCCACGCTCGGCCTGCCCGGCACCGCCGGGGTGCCCGACGCCGCGGTGGCCCACACGCTCGTGGTGCCCTACAACCAGGTGCCGCAGCTCACGCATGACGTGGCTGCGGTGTTCGTCGAACCGGTCGCCGCGAACATGGGCGTGATCGCGCCGGCACCCGGGTTCCTCGAGGGGCTGCGCGCCGAGTGCGACCGGGTGGGCGCACTGCTGGTGTTCGACGAGGTGATCACGGGGTTCCGGCTCGGGCTCGGTGGCGCACAGGCCGTCTACGACGTTCGGCCCGACCTGACCACCTTCGGCAAGGTGATCGGTGGCGGTCTGCCGATCGGCGCCGTCGGCGGTCGACGCGAGGTCATGGAGACCCTCTCACCGCTCGGCCCGGTGTTCCATGCCGGCACCCTGGCCGGCAACCCGCTGGCCACCGCGGCCGGTCTCGCGGCACTCGACCGGCTCACCCCCGACGTCTACATCGAGCTCATGGCGCGTGCCCGGCACCTGTCGGCCCTGCTGCGCGATGCCTGCGCCGCGGCCGGGTTCGCGGCCTCGTTCCCGGTGGTCGGCACGCTCGTCGGGATGGTCTGCGGCGACGTGCCCGTGGCACACGACTTCGAGGGGGCCAAGCGCACCGACGAGGTCGCGTACGCCCGCTTCTTCCACGCGATGCTGGCCGAGGGCGTCGCGATGGCTCCGGGCGCCTACGAGGCGATCTTCGTCGGGCTGGGGCACACCGATGAGGTCATCGCCGCGATCGGCGACGCGGCGTTCCGCGCCGCGACCGCGGCCGTGGCCGGCTGAGCGGTACCGTCGGGCGCGAGTGCGCCAGATCTTCTCGATCCGCTTCTTCGCCGCCATCGGTGCGGTCGCGCTGCTCGGCGCGATCACGTTCGCGCTGTTCGTCCGCTCCGACGACGGCCTCGCGGTGGTCGCCGATCCCGAACCGCTGCCCCGTCGGGTGGAGCTGGTGGAGGCGGTGTTCTCGGTGGTCACGGCCGAGGGCGGGGCGGTCCGGGCCGCAGACGAGCTGATCGGTACCGACGGGGTGGTGGACCGCTCCTTCGAGCTGGTCCTCGACGCCGAGCGGCGCGTGCAGGTGTTCACCGGCACGGTCGGGGAGATCAGCTGCGAGCGCCTGACCGAGCTCGGTCGGTGCGCGGTGGTGGCGGATCTGCTCGGCGAGGCCGTCGTGTGGTTCTCGCTGGCACCGATCGGCCCGAACCGCACGGTGGAGATGCCGGCGATCGTCGAGCTCGAGGGTGGCCTCGCCCGGCTCGAGAACGGGGTCCGGGTGCCCTACGCCGACCGGCTGCGGCGGGTCTGCGACGAGGACTTCGCCTCGTTCACCGCGTTCCGCACCGCGCTCGGCACCGACTTCGTCTCGCTCTACGACCTCGACGAAGGCCAGCTCACCGACGTCGTCTGCACCCCAGAACCCGAGAACTGACTCGCGCAGGCTGTCACCAGGCGCGACCGATCGGACACGGAACCCCCGAGAACTGACCCGAGCAGGCTGTCACCAGGCGCGACCGATCGGACACGGAACCCCTCGGGGAGGAGGGAGGGGCGGACGGGAAGCAGCGCTCAGTGGAGGCTGGGGAGGTGGAGCGCTGCCGCGGCGGCCAGCCCCGAGGTGAAGGCACCCTCGAACCGGGGGCCGGCGAACGCGTCGCCCGCCAGGACGACCGTCCCGCCCGGATCCATCCAGCAGGCCTCGGGCCAGATCGAGCGTGGTGTCGCGAAGCGCCAGCGCTTCACCTGATGGGCGATCACCCGAGCCGAGCCCAGGAACGGCTCGGCGGCGGCGAGCAGCGCCGCCTTGGTCGCCGCCGGATCCGCGTCCCACCAGGTCTCGCTCCACGTCGGGCCGGCGTGCAGCGTGAGGGCCGGCACCGCGCTCACGCCCTTGGCCTGGTTGTCGGCGACGAAGGACCAGATCGAGTCGGTGAGCGCGTCGGCCGGGATCCCCCCCGGGGCCGGGACACCCGAGGGCCCGTCGAGGACGGCGAGGAGGGCGATCGTGCGGTCGTAGTCGGTGCGCCACAGCGGCTCGGGGACGTCGATGCCGGTCTCCATGAGCAACGTCGCGGCCTGCGGCAGCGGGCACGTGACCACCACGGCGTCGGCCAGGTGCACCGTTCCGTCGTCGATCACCACGTCCCAGGTGTGGCCGGCGGGGACGGCGCTGCCGTGCGGGTGGTGGTCGTCCGCGGGGCGGATGGCGAACACCAGGTGGTCACACCGCACGTCGAGGCCCTCGGCCAGGTGCTTGGCGATCGCGTTGAGGCCCTTCGGGGCCATGTAGCGAGGATGCCCGTCACCGCTCTCACCGCCGTCGCTGCCGTCGCGGGTGGCGCCACCGTCGAACCCGTGGCACCACACCTCGACGAGGCCGTCGGCCAGCCAGGCGTCGGTGGCGGTGCGCAGGGCCTCGCCGCGCACGGTGAAGAACTGGGCGCCGTGGTCGAAGGTGGCCTGAACGGCACCGCCGGTACCGGCACCGCTGGCACCGGCGGCATCGGCCGCGCCATCGAGTCGGATCCGGCGGGTGGCCAGGCGACCGCCGGGGGATCGGCCCTTGTCGAGCACGACCACGTGGTGCCCGTGCTGGGTGAGGGACCGGGCGCAGGTCAGCCCGGCGAGTCCGGCACCGACGACGACGACCCGCACGTTCAGCCTGCGGCCGCGACGACGGCCGGCTCCTCACCCTCGCCGTCGTCCTCGCCGTCGTCCACGGTCTCGCCCTCGAGGCGTGCCTGGTAGGCGCGCTCGGCCCGACCCAGGAACTCGAGCAGGACGCGATTGAACGTGGTGGCGTGCTCGATCATGAACCCGTGTGCCGCGCCGCTCATCACGACCAGCTCGGCGGTCGGGATGCGGTCGGCGAGCTCCTCGCTGTCACCCCGCGGCGTCAGGATGTCCTGGTTGCCGACCATCACGAGGGCCGGGACCTGCACGGCGTGCAGCCCCTCGGACTGCTCGTCGTCCATGTCGAGGATCGCCTCGCACTGGGCGATGAAGGCGTGTGCCGGCAGCGCGAGGGCGAGCGGGCCGAGCACCCCGACGGCGGGCCACAACCGGCGGAACGAGCGGGGCCCGATCATCCAGCGGCCGGCCTGGCGCGTCACGGCGCCCATGCCGCTGGTGCGCGCCACCTGCGCCCACTCGGCGATCAGCTCTCGACGCCACGGGTGATGTCGGCAGGCGGTGCAGGCGAGCGTGAGGGAACGGATCCGGTCGGGGTACTTGAGGGCGATGATCTGGCTGATCGCCCCGCCCATCGAGGCGCCGACCAGGTGGGCCGTGTCGACCCGGGCGTCGTCGAGCACGGCGATGGCATCGTCGGCCATCTGCTCGAGCGAGTACCGCCCGTGGGGCTTGTCGCTGCGGCCGGCGCCGCGGTTGTCGAGGGCGATCGTGCGGTGTCCGGGGGCGAGGGCCAGGCGCTGCAGGTCCCATCCGTGCTTGTCGGCGCCGAGGCCCTGGACCAGGAGCACGGGCGGTCCCCCGCTGCGACCGGTCTGCCGGTAGTGGATGCGGATGCCGTCGGAGGCGGTCGCGTAGGTCATGGTTCAGCTGCCTCCCATGCCGCTGAGGGGCAGCCAGTCGAGCGGGGTGCCGGTGAGGGCGCCGCCCAGCTCGTCGAGCTGCTGCTGGATGCGCTGCTCGACGCGGTCCGCGAGCTCGAGCTCTGCCAGGGGGCCGCGTCGCTTGCGGTCGGCCGTGAGGGGGGCGGCGATCTCGACACGGGCCGAGCGGCGCAGCGTGGCGCTCGAGGCGGTGGCGGGGAACACGCGGACGTTCGCGGCGACCGCGGCACCGATCAGGCAGTGGTCGACGTGACCGACGCGGCGGGGGTGGACGGTCGGTTCGGCGCCCATCACGACGATGTCGCCGGACCCGAGCACGTTGGCGAGCTCGTCGGCCCGGGTGAGGAGCCCGCCGATGCGCTGGGCGAGCGGGCCGATCGGGGTCACGTCGGACCGACCGACGAAGCGCACGGGTCGACCGAGGACCGCGCCGAGCGACAGGGCGGCGAACACGGGAGCGAGGGCGTACCGGCGGGCGTTCACCACGATCAGTGCGCCGTTGCGCCGCGGGAGCTGCAGGTGGCCGCCCACGGTGACGTCCCAGCGCAGCCGGGAGAGGGTGTGGACGGCGGCGACGAGCGCCGGGTCGCGGCCCCAGTCGTCGACGTCGTGGCGGGCGCCGATGGCGACCCGGGCCCGTACGGCCTGCCGGCGGACGGGCAGTGCGACCACGTCGGCGACCCGGCCGACCGAGGTGGAGGCGAGCCGGCCGACCGAGGAGACCACGGGCACGATGGCGGCGGCGGGGTCCATCACGCAGCCGCCTGACGAGCGGGGCGGTGGACCACCGACGGCCAGGTGTAGAGGCGGTCGATGACCTCGGTGGTGGTGGCGCTCGGGACCAGGCCGAGGACCTCGCGGGCCCGGCGACCGTCGGCCAGGCGCCCCCGGCGCAGCATCTCGATGACGTGATCGGGGATCGGCGCGCCGACGAGGAACGCGCCGCTGCGGGCGAGCTGCCACTGCGGGCCGGCGAGCGGGATCGGGATCCGGCCGCCGCGGCGGATGGCGCGCAGCGCCGTGATCGCGCCGGGCGCCACCACGTTGATCGGTTCGGCGAGGCGGGTGCGGGCGGCGGCGAGGAAGGCCTGTGCGGCGTCGTGCTCCTGGATGACGGCGAAGGGTGGGTCTGCGAGCGCACTGAACGGGACCGCCGGGAGTCGCAGGAGGCGGCCCAGTGGGCTCGGGACGTGGGGGCCGAGGACGGTGGCGAGCCGCAGCGCGCCGACGCTCACCCCGATCCGGGAGGCGACGGTGGCGGCGGTGGCCTCGATCCCCGCGACCATGTGACCGAACTGGCAGGTCGGGTCGATGCGGGCGCTCTCGTCGGGGCGGGTGACCGATCCGGTGCGTCGGCCGTAGATCTCGATGCCGCTGCGGATGATGATCGACTCGAGCGATCGGCACTCGGCAGCTGCGCCGAGGATCGAGGTGGCGGCGTCGTCGGTGAGCGCGGTCGCGGTGGCGGGCGTGGCCCGGCTGTGCGGCTCCCAGACGGCGATGTGCACCAGGACGTGCGGGTCGTACGCGGTGACGACGTCGACGATGCGGTCGTGGTGGCCCGGCACGATGCGGTGGAAGACGGCACGGTGGAGGCGTCGCCGGGGCGGGTCGGCGTCGATGCCCTCGAGCGATGCCACCCAGGGCTCGTTTTCGAGCAGACTGGCGACCCGCGACCCGAGCTCACCGCCCATCCCGCTCACCAGGACGCGTACGCCTGCCATGACACACGACCCTACTCACACCCGACGGGACCTGATCGTGTCGGTGCTGGGCATCGCCGGGGCTGCCGCCGTCGGTCGGACCGTGGGTCCGCGGCTCCTCGGGCCGGATCGGTCGTCCGCCGCCTCGACCGCGCTGTCGGGTCCTGCCACGGCCGGTCGCGGGGCCGAGCGCATCGGTGAGCCGGCGCCCCCGGCGACCACGGCCCCGCCGGCATCCACGGTCGCTCCACCGCCCACGCTCGCGCAGCCCCCGGCGGGCAAGCTCGCCTTCCCGATCGATCCGGGGCCGCAGTGCTACGTGCTCGACAACTTCGGTGACTGCCGCAGCGGGGGCTCGCGGGCCCACATCGGGGTCGACATCCTCGATGCCCGCGGCCGGACCGTGTACGCGGTCGCCGACGGTCGCCTCACGTACCAGTTCACCGACACCGGGACGGCGGGGTTCGGCTGGACGCTGCAGGGCGACGACGGCCGGCTCTACCGCTACTTCCACCTCGACTCCTTCGTCGAGGGGTTGGCGCTGGGCGACACGGTCGCGTTCGGTGATCCGATCGGTTACGTCGGCTCGAGCGGCAACTTCCTGTCCGACGGCACCGAGAACCGCGCCAACATCCACCTGCACTTCGAGGTGCACGAGGGGCGCAACGCGCCGATCGACCCGCTGCCGCTGCTGGTGCTCCCCGAGGGGGTCCTGGTGGGGCCGCCGCTCAAGTCCTGCGCTGCCCAGGTCTGAGGCACCGGGATCACAACCGGAGCCGGAGCCGGCTGGCGGATGACAGTGTCGGGAGCGCTCAGCGCAGTGTGGGGGCCCGCATGACCACGTCGCGGGCCCACGGGTCGAGCTGGCGCCCGGTGAGCCGCTCGGTCACGGCGATGGCCTTGGTGTCGTCGTCGACGAGGCCCGACCAGCGGATGTAGCCGCCCATGATCCCGACGATCCGGTCGCCGAGCTCCTCGCCGTGCACGATGACCTTGCCACCCGAGCGCAGCAGTTCGTCGAGCTCACGGTAGAAGCCGCGCAGCCAGGCGTCGAGGTCGTCGGAGCGCAGCGGCCGGTGTCGGTAGGCGACGTTGAGCTCGTCGTAGTTGTGCAGGTTGTGCGGTGCCTGGATGATCGAGACCACCGTGCTGAACCCGTTCTCGCGGATCCAGATGATCTCTTCCTGGCGCCGGACGCGGCGGTGGTTCTCGCCGTAGCCCCCCGGACGCTCGCAGATCGCGAGCTTGTCCTTGAGGATCCACGTGAAGTGGCGAGGGGTGATGCCGAGGGCCCACTTGCCCCGCAACTTCGGCGGCATCAGCCCATCCTCCCGTTTTCCTGCATCATCCCGGGAGTCAAGGCTACCGGGCGGGTGGTTCGACGCGTAAACGCTGTCCGCTCCGTGCGACCCGCCGGCCGCCTGGCAGTTCGCAGGCCAGGTGTCGGCCGGCGGCCACCTCGAGGACGCGCTCGACGGCGGCCGCGTCGGGCGGGTAGCCGTCGACGGTCAGCCAGTGGCGGACGGCTCGACGAGCGAGGGCGGCGGGCGCGGCGGCGAGCGAGCGGGCATCGGTCGGGTCGAGGGCGGCGGCGAGCTCGTCGAGGAGGGTGGCCTCGTCGCGGGCGAGATCTGCGGTGCGGGTCAGCAGCGGGACCACGTCGCGCTCGGCGATGTCGTCGAGCAGCGGCAGGAGCTCGTGGCGGACGCGGTTGCGGCGGTGGCGCGGATCGGTGTTGGACGGGTCCTCGACGTGGACGAGGCCGAGGTGCTCGCACACGGCCCGGGTCTCGTGGCGGCGGAGTCGCAGGATCGGGTGTCGGTGGCCGGGGACCATCGCCCCGAGGCCGGATGCGCCCGCGCCTCGCAGGAGTCGCAGCAACACGGTCTCGGCCTGGTCGTCGGCGGTGTGCCCGGTGGCCACCTCGGGGGGGAGCACGCCGAAGCGGGCGGTGCGGGCCCGGGCCTCGAGGTCGGGTCCGGCGGGCACCGTCACCCGGTGGAGCACGAGCTCGATGCCGAGTCGATCGGCGGTGCTGCGTGCGGCCTCGGCGTCGGCGGCGTGGGCGGTGTCGGGACGGATCCCGTGGTCGACGTGGTGGGCCGTGACGACACAGCCGTGCTCAGCGGCGAGTGCGACCAGCGCCGTGGAGTCGGCTCCGCCCGAGAGGGCGCAGTGCAGCGGGGTGCCGGGTGGCGGGAAGGTGCACCGGGACAGCAGCCCGGCGAGCACAGGAGACCCGGTCGGACCGGTCAGAGGTCGGACTTGGTGGCGGCCCGGCGGGCGCGCTCGGGCGGGTACTTCTTGGCGGTCACGCTCTTCAGGTAGCTCCCGACGAGCCCCGCCACGGCGAGGATCGAGACGATCAGCAGGGCCACACCGATCCACCAGTGCCAGATCTCGGCTGCGAGCATGACGGGCAGCGTAGCGGTGGGGGTCGCTGCGGGGGCAAGTGTGGCGGGCCGGAGCTCGCCGGATCGTGGTGCCGGGGCCGGGGCGCCAGGCCGCAGCGCCGCAGGGTTCAGCTGGCGGGTTCGGTGCCGGCGTCGGTCGTGTCGAGCGAGGTGATCGTGCCGTCGCCGTCGAAGTCGGTGTTGAAACAGTGCTCGATCTTGGCGAGCAGACCGGCCGGCATCTCGTCGTTCAGGCACTTGACGCGGATCACGGCCTTGAGCTCGGCGTGGAAGTCGAACGCCTGATGGCAGTCGGTGCAGCCCGTCAGGTGGTCGGTGATCTGACCGTGCAGGTCGGGGGTGAGCTCGCCGTCGAGGAAGGCGTTGAGCTCGTGGAGCGTCTCGTTGCAGTCGGTCATGGTGGCTCGCTCGGGTCAGTCGCTCGTGGACGGAACGGGGCGCAGGATCCCCCGCGCTTCGGCGAGTCCGTGCAACGCCTTCTGCATCGCCTTTCTTCCCCGATGGAGCCGCGACATCACGGTGCCGATCGGGATG
>CAYRXQ010000014.1:0-25930 GCA_964428115.1 uncultured Ilumatobacteraceae bacterium | reverse complement strand
ACGCACGGTTTAGGAAACCGACGCTCTATCCACTGAGCTACGGGAGCGGGATGTCCGCGCGTTGGGCCGCGTTTGGCTCCGCGGCTTCGAGCACGACACCGAAGCCTACGGCCGGCCCGATCGCCCGACCCGAACCCGATACCTGGCGTCAGGGCAGGTCACGTCAAGCCACTCCTCGCGTGGGTCGGTATCGCAGGGCGACCGCCCCCGACCGGAACTCGTGGCGATCCACGAGCTCGAGCTGGATGCGCTTGCGCAGACCGGCGAGCAACGTCGGCCCGTGGCCGGCGAGGACCGGCTGGACGACGAACTCGTACTCGTCGATCAGCCCCAGATCGGCCAATGCGAGGGGGAGCGTCACGCCACCCACCCACAGGACGTGGCCCGGCTCCTGCTTGAGCCGTTGCACCGTGTGCCCCAGGTCGCCTCGCACCAGCTCGGCATTCCAGTCGACCCCGCTCAGCGTGCTCGACACGACGTACTTGTTCGCCCGGTCGATGGCCTCGGCGAACGGAACCTCCCACTCGCCCATCCAGTCAGGCCACGTTCCGGTGGCCGGCCGCCGCCACGCCGACTCCATCATCTCGTAGGTCACCCGGCCGAAGAGCAGGGCATCGGCTCGCTCCATCTCTGCGGTCCAGTACCGCATCGACTCCTCGTCCGGGGGGAGCCCTGCCTCGTGATGGCAGCAGCCGTCGAGCGTGACGTTGATCGAGTATCGAAGTCGTCTCATCTCGTTGCTCTCCCTCGAGGCTCGCCGCTCGGCCGGAACCTACTGGTTCGTCGAGGAGCACTCCCGTGGTACAAGGTCGAACCGTGGCCAACGTCCTCGATGCCCGATCCACGATCCAGCTCCTCGGTCTGCAGCGTCACCCCGAGGGTGGGTGGTACGCGGAGACGTGGCGAGACGAGTCGAGCTCGGCGATCTGGTTCCTCCTCGAAGCGACCGACCACTCGGCCTGGCACCGCGTGATCGGATCCGCCGAGGTGTGGCTGCATCACGTCGGCGACCCGCTCCGCCTCGACATCCTCGTGCCCGGCTCCCCGCTCACGTCGCTCGTGCTCGGCTCCGATCTCACGGCGGGACAGCGACCCCAGGTCGTGGTGCCACCGGACGCTTGGCAGGCAGCGACACCGCTCGCTGGCGGGTCGCTCGGGTACACGCTCGTCAGTTGCACGGTCGCGCCACCGTTCCGCTTCGACGCGTTCGAACTCGCGCCGCCGGGGTGGCAGCCGACGGGCTGATGCGAGCACGAGGGGTCGGCGCGAGTCGCCAGCCCTACCGGGCCGACCGACCGAGGAAGCGCTCGACCAGATCCTGGTCGACGGTGATCCGGGGTGGGCGGGGTGGCCAGTGGCGGCTGCCGCTGGCGAGGTCGATCCCCGGATCCGGCGCGAACGCGATCGTTCAGGCCAGGTCGAGTCGCTCCAACGGTTGACCGGTGAGTTCGGCGATGAGCTCGAAGTCCCTGTCGAGGTGGAGCACCGTGAGTTCCGCGAGCTTGGCCGTCGCAGCGATCAACAGGTCGGGAATGGACGGGGCACGATGGAGACCGCGCTCGGCGAGCGCGAGTTGGAGCTCGAGCGCCCGATCCTCGATCTTCGGCGTCAGGTACTCGACGGGCATCGACGGGCATCGACGCGATCGGTGGCTCGGTGAGGAGTGTGCGATGGTCGCGAGCCGTGCGAGCCGAGTAGCCGGCCTCCAACCGGGTCACGGTGGAGATGCGCACGAGGCCACGCTCGATGCGGCCGGCCCAGGCATCTGTGTCGGCCGCTGTCGACAGACGGACGAGCGCGGACTTGTCGATCAGCCGACGTGACCGAACTCGTCTCGGCCGTGATCAGCCGTGCGGCGAACGGCGCTGGCGACCGACCCGGCTGCTCGTGGCGACCCACGGCTGGCGGTGTGAGGAGCCGGCGCGGATGTCGTGACGGTTCAGCGGCTGCTCAGGCGGCGGCCCCTTGTGTCGCTTGCCCGCAGCGTGCGCGGGGTCGGGCAGGGTCCCGGCGCCCTTGCGTGTCGGTGGTGTGTGCTCATGGTCCATCAGCGGCACCTCCCTCGATCGGGTGCACCCCCAGGATGCGCCGGTTCAGGGCGGGGGGCCAGGGACCAAGGTCCGTTCGGGGAACCGCCGGCCGTCATCGCCTGCCACCCCCCTCCCAGCGCGTGTACGCAAGCCAACCGGTCACCGGCGGTTCGGGTTGCTCGGCCACCGAGGGATGGTCGGGACAGAGCGTCCGGCGCCGCGGCCTCAGGGCACCAGACCGAACCACGGTCCGTCGGCGAGGTCGGCGTCGAAGAGCTCCCGGTCCTCGTCATCCACGATCGGCACCGCACGGGCCAGCTCACGCTCGGCGGTCGCCTCGTCGAACCGGCCGGCGGCGGCGAGCGCCCGGGCCCGCGCCTCGTGCGCGTACGCCAGGTCGAAGTCGGCCAGGCCGTGCTGACCGACGGTGGCGGCGCACCGATCGGCGAACCGCAACGCCAGACCCGGCTCGTTCACCACGGCGTACGCACGCGACAGCAGCCAGTCGGCGCGGGCTGTGTTCTGCGGACCGCCGCCCGTCGCCCGAGCCCAGTGGTACGCGGCGGCGTGGGCGAGCCCGAGCAGCTCGGCCAGCTCGTCGGCGTCGAGGTCTCGACCGTCGAGCAGCTCCCAGGCGGCGTTGTTCGCCTCGACGGCGGTCGACCGGTGCCACTGTCCGTCCGCGTCGGCCGCGTCGACCGCCTCGACCGCGTCGGGTGCACCGTCGTCGTCCGGGGAGGATTCCACGAGCGCTGGCTCCGGAGTGGGTTCACCGATCTGCTGCATCTGCGTGAGTCTGCCCCACGGCGCGAGCCGCCCGTTCCGACGCCGTACGAACTCCGACGATGCGCGACCGAGCGAGGGCTAACGTCCGGGCGTCGTCGAGGTCGGGGCCGAGGGGATCGGCCGCGCTGGGGAGGTCCGACATGGCCAGGACAACCAAGGTGAACGCCGCGGCGGCACTCAGCTCGTTCCCGTTCGGATCAGCCGTACAGCTGGCCCGGGCGGTGCGCACCGGGAAGGTCAGCGCCGTGGAGCTGCTGGCGGCGTACCTCGAGCGGGTCGACCGGCTGAACCCCGGGATCAACGCGATCGTCGTCGACGACCGCGAGGCCGCGCGGCGACAGGCCCGGGCCGCCGACCGGGCGCTCGCGAAGGGTGGGCCCGTCGGCCCGCTGCACGGCGTCCCGATCACGGTGAAGGAGAGCTTCACGCTCACCGGCCAGCCGACCACCTGGGGATTCCCCGAGCTGGCCGACAACGTCGCCACCACCGACGCCGTGGTGGTCGAGCGCCTGCGAGCGGCCGGTGCGGTGATCTTCGGCAAGACCAACGTGCCGGTGTCGCTTGCCGACTTCCAGAGCTACAACCCGGTGTACGGCACCACCAACAACCCGTGGGATCCGACCCGGGTGCCCGGTGGGTCATCGGGCGGCTCGGCCGCTGCGACCGCAGCCGGCCTCACCGCCCTCGAGTACGGCAGCGACATCGGTGGCAGCATCCGCACCCCGGCCTCGTACTGCGGGGTCTACGGCCACAAGCCGACCTTCGGCATCGTCCCCAAGCGCGGCCAGACCATCGACGACACCCTCCTCACCGAGGGCGACATCTCGGTGGTCGGCCCCATCGCCCGCTCGGCCGACGACCTCGCGCTCGCGCTGCGCATCACCGCCGGACCCGACGAGCTGCTCGCCCCGGGCTGGAAGCTCCGGCTCGCCGCGCTGCCCACCTCGCTGCGCGGGATGCGCGTTGCGGTGTGGGCCGACCAGCCCGACCTCTCCCCCGTCGACGACGAGGTCCGCGAACGGATCGACGTCGCGGCGGCCGCGCTGCGATCGGCCGGAGCGAAGGTGACCACGGCACGACCCGAGTTCGACCCGGCCGAGGCCCACGAGACGTACCAGCGATTGCTCATGGCGCTCATGGCCCCACCCGGCGACGCGTATCGGGCGATGGCCGCCAAGGCTGCGGCCCTCGATCCGGCCGATCGCAGCCTGTACGCCCAGCAACTGCGGTGGTCGACCTGCTCGTACCGCGAGTTCGCCGTCGCTGCGAACCGGCGGGAGCACCTGCGCTGGGCGTGGAAGCGGTTCTTCGGCGACGTCGACGTGCTCCTCGCACCGATCACCCCGACCGTTGCCTTCCCACACGACCAGTCCGAGCCGATGGGGGCGCGCACGCTCGTGGTGAACGGACGCGAGGTGCCGTACTGGTCGCAGCTGTTCTGGGCCGGGCTCGCGATCGCGTCCTATCTCCCGGCGACGGTCGCGCCGATCGGACCGACCGCGTCCGGGCTCCCGGTCGGCGTGCAGGTCATCGGCCCGGAGCTGGCCGACCGCACGACGATCTGGGTCGCCGGCCAGCTCGGCCGGCTGCTCGGCGGCTTCACACCGCCGCCCGGGTTCTGACCCCCTCACCCCGGACCTGACACGCGGTGGTCGCGCCTCGTGACAGCCTTCGCGTGTCAGATGTGGGGGGTCAGGGGCAGATCGTCTCGGCCTGGACCGCCGCCGAGAGCGCCGACGGGCCACCGATCAGCAGGATCGAGGTCGGGAACGTCGAGTCGAGGAGGTCACCGGCCACCTGCGGGATGCAGGTCCCGGGGGCGAGCAACAGGATGCGGTTCTCCTTCGCCACCAGCGGCGCGGCGACGAGCGCGTCGGGCCAGTTCAGGCTCGTGGCGAAGGCCGCGTCGCCGAAGCCCCCGAGCGTCTGCTGCCACATGGTCACGGCGCGTGCGTGCACGTCGGCGTCGCCGATCCGCTGGATGCCGGTGCCGCCCGAGACGGCGTCGATCTCCTCGAAGACGGCATCGCTGATCGATGCCGTCGTGCCGATCACCCGGATGGCGAACGGCACGAGGTTCTGGATCATCGCCGCCTGCGCGGGCGTCAACGATTGCGTCCCGTGGATGAGCATGAGCGCACCGCCCTCGCGGGCCGCGAGCGCACCGCCGATCACGGCATCCTGGTAGGTGCGTCCCGTGGCGATCGTCAGGTAGGGCACCGAGGCCCACTGATCGAGCACGTCGAGCGAGGTGGCATACCGATCGATGCCGTCGAGCCGGATGACCACGTCGTTGGTGGCGAGCGCATTGAGCTGGCCGAACACGGAGTCGCTGACGGCCGCAGGCCCACCGATCACCCAGATCACCGATGGGGCGATGCGCTGCACCTCGGCGAGCGTGACCGGCGGGATCGTGTCCCGACGGACGAGCAGCACCGGGGCGCCCTTGGAGGTGGCGAAGGGGCCGGCGGCGAGCGCGTCGGGGAAGTTCTCACCGGTGGTGACCACCACGTGCGACGGGGACCCGCCCAGCCGCTTGGAGATCTCGACTGCGGTGGCGTAGCGATCGAGGCCGTCGACTCGCGTGGTCGTGCCGGGCAGTGCCCACGCCGTCCCTGCGGCCAGCACGCCGGTCATGACCAGACCGACGATTCCGGTGAGCACTCGACCTCGAGCCATGACGTTCCTTCTTCCCACTTCCCGGTGCGGAGCGCGGACCGTACCACCTCCGCGGACGGCCTGAATCGAGTCGCCGGGCTGAGCGATCTGGGGCTCCAGTCACGGCGGATGGCGGCCGATGGAAGGGGGAGGTCGGATCCCCCGTTCGACCCCGACGACGGAGCAGATGACGTGACGATCTCCACCGCGGTGCACGCCGCCCCGACGCGACGGCCGAGCGTCTTCGACGCCCGGCACCTGCGCTCGCTCGGGTTCGTCGCCGTCCTCGTGCTGTTCGCGGTGCTGCTCGTGCTCCCGGTCGACGGTCTCCGCCACATGGTGGTCGCCCGGTCGACCTCGGCGATCGGGTCGCTGGTGTTCCTCGTGGCCGTGATCCGGATGACCGGACCGCTGCGATGGATGTGGCGGAGCATGTGGGGCTACCACGCGATCACGGTGACGGCCGATGTGATCTACGACGTCCAGACCGTCCGCCTCGGCGAACCGCCGTTCCCCGGCGTCGCCGACGTGCTCTACCTCGCGTCCTACGTCGCTGCGATCGGAGGGCTCGTCGTGCTCGGTCGCATGGTCAGCCCCCGCCACGACGTCGAAGCCTGGATCGACACCGCCATCATCACTGCGGCCGGCGCCTCGGTGATCGGTGCGTTCGTCATCGCGCCGATGATCGACGGCGTCGCAGCGTTCGACCTCACCACCATCGTGTCGCTCGCCTATCCCATCCTCGACCTGTTCCTCCTGGCGGCGCTCGTGCGCATGCTCGTGCTGCGCCAGGCCTGGAACCGTTCGGCCAGCCTGCTCGCCGTGTCGCTGCTGATGGTGCTCGCCTACGACCTCGTCTACCAGTACCAGGCGATCACCGATCAGTGGCGTGACCGGCCGTGGCTCGAGGTGATCTGGGCAGCGAGCCTGTGGGCGATGGTGTTCGCCGCTACGGCCCCCCGGGCCGGCGAGGTCGACGACCTCCCGCTCGCCCGCGACGACGAGGTCACCCTGCCCCGGATGCTCACGCTCGGCGTCGGGGTCCTCACCCCAGCGCTCGTCACGATCGGTCTGGCCTGGCGCGAGGACGCCGGGATCGCCAAGTGGGTCTCGCTGGTGGTGGCGCTCGTGGTCGGGCTGCTGCTGTGGCGTGCCTACCGACTGCTGCGCACCGCGCAGGCCCGCGGCGACGAGCTGGCCCAGCAGGCTCGCATCGACCCGCTCACCGGGCTCGCGAACCGGCGCACCTGGGATCACGAGGTCGCTCGACAGAGCCAGCGTGCCCGCACCACCGGCCGACCGCTGTCGATCGCGATCCTCGACCTCGATCACTTCAAGCGGTTCAACGACTCGCTGGGTCACCAGGCCGGCGATGCGTTGCTGATCGAAGCGGCACGTGTGTGGAACGACCACCTCGATGGCTCGACGGTGCTCGCCCGATACGGGGGCGAGGAGTTCGGGATCCTCCTGCCCGATCGGTCCCTCACCGAGGCGACCGAGCTCCTCGACGAGCTGCGTGCCGCTACGCCGGGCAACCAGACGGTGTCGATCGGCTTGGCAGAGCTGTGGCCCGAGGAGGACGCGTTCGATGCCGTCCGCCGTGCCGACCAGGCCCTCTACCGGGCCAAGGCCGCAGGCCGCGATCGGCTGATCGCCGACCGTCCGGTTCGCACCTAAGCGACGGACAGCTCGACCGTGCTCGAGCGGCGGGCCTTTGACTCGTAGAGCGCCGCGTCGGCACGTGCGGCGAGCAGGTCCAGATCGTCGCCCGGGCTGCTGATCGCCACACCGACGCTCAACCCGCAGCGCATCCCGGGGACGCCCAGCGGTCCCCAGGGCTGCTGATGACCGCCGAGCACGGCATCGCGCAGACGTGCGGCCACCGCAACGGCGTCGGCCGCGTCGTGGATCGGATCGAGGATCACCACGAACTCGTCGCCGCCCATGCGAACCGGGGTGTCGCCGGCGCGGACCGAGGCCCGCAGCCGATCGGCGACGTCGACGAGCACCTGATCGCCGGCCGCGTGGCCGAGGGCGTCGTTGATCCCCTTGAACCCGTCGAGGTCGAGATAGCACAGGCCCACGTGGTTGCCGGCCCGCTCCGCCCGGGCGAGGGCACGCGTCAGCTGGTCGATCATGACCGACCGATTCGCCAGGCCCGTGAGCTCGTCGTGGGCTGCCCGGTGGGCGATCTCGTCGAGCAGCCGCTGTCGCTCGGTCACGTCGCTGAGCGCGACCACCGCGCCGCGGACGCCATCGTCGAAGACCGTCGGCGCACTGTTGACCCGAAGCAGGGAGATCTCGCCGTCGTCGCGCACCCATCGCACGACCTCGTCGTGCACCGACTCCCGCTGGAACAGCGCCCGACCGGCTGCCATCTCGCGCATCGGGACGGGGCTGCCGTCATCGCGGACCGTGAGGATCGCACCCGACCGGACGACCTCGCCGAGCTGCTCGGCGTCGGTCCGCAGGGTCCGTTCGGCGGCCGGGTTCATGAGCCGGATGCGTCCGGTCTCGTCGAGCAGGATCACGCCCTCCCCGAGCGACTCGAGCGCGACCCGGGAGAACTCCTCGGCCCGATCGAGCGCCTGGGCCAGGGCCGCGGACGACTCCTGGAGTGCAAGCTCGGCGGTCACGTCGGAGAACACGGCGACGATCGATGCCGGCGACCCGTCGTGCCCGATGATCGGCCGGCAGCTCACCCGCAGCCACCGCTGCTCGTCGTCCACGACGATCCCTATGAGCTGGTCGGTGACCGGCTCCCCGGTGCACAGGGCCTGCACCGCCGGGTGTTCGAGCGGTTCCCAGCGTGTGCCGTCCCGTCGGGTCATCTCCCACCGACCCGTCATCTCGGCCACCCGGGGATCGCGCAGGTCGTCGGCCCCGAGGATCTGCACGGCTCGACGGTTCCACTGCAGGATCGTGCCGTCGGCGCCGAACAGGACCATCCCCTCGTCGAGCGCGTCGAGCAGCACCGACTTGGAGCGCTCGCTCTCGTCGAGGCGAACCATGAGCTCGGCCTCGTCGCTGCGGATCAGTTCGTCCTCGACCATGGTGGCCAGGTCGGCGAGGATCTCGAGTTCGCGCTCGTCGAACTCACGGGGTCGCACGTCGATCGTGCACAGGGTGCCGATCGGGTACCCGTCCGGCGAGTGGACGACCTGTCCGGCGTAGGCGCGGATGCCCGTGACGCCGGTGACCAACGGGTTGTCGGCGAAGCGAGGGTCGTCGAGGGCATCGGGGACGACGAGTCGAGCAAGGCCCGGCTCGGCCACCGCATGAGCACAGAAGGCCACCTCACGGGGGGTCTCGCTGTCGTCGAGCCCGACGGTCGACTTGAACCACTGGCGATCCCGGTCGATCAGGGACACCAACGCGATCGGCGTTCCCAGCAGCCGCGATGCCAGCCGGGTGATGCGATCGAAGCGCTCCTCGGGGGCGGTGTCGAGCACACGCAACCGGTCGAGCGCCGCCTGACGGCGGGCCTCATCGGGATGCAGGGGTGCAACGGTCACGACTGATCATCGGCATCCCCGGTCGGGCACTCCATGCTCCAGATGCACCATTCGCGCCCGCTTGCCACGCGCCGACGCTGGGCCCCGCCTGGGCGAGCGTCCTACGCTGCCGCCATACCACCGAGCACCAGGAGCCACCGATGGGCCTGTACCGCGAACACGTCCTGCCCCGGCTCGTCGACCGCGCCTGTGGCACCGCCGACCTGCGACGTTGGCGCTCGCGCGTAGTCGAGGGCCTGCACGGCACGGTGGTGGAGATCGGCTTCGGCTCGGGGCTGAACGTCGAGCTGTATCCGCCCGAGGTCGACCTCGTCTACGCCGTCGAGCCAGCCGCCGTCGCGCGGCGGATGGCCGAACCGCGCATCGCCGCGGCGACGGTGCGGGTGGAGCACATCGGGCTGCGCGGTGAGGAGATCCCGCTCGCGGACGACTCCTGCGACGCCGCACTCTCGACGTTCACCCTGTGCACGATCCCCGACGTCGAGCAGGCCCTCGCCGAGGTGCGTCGGGTGCTCCGACCGGGCGGACGGTTCCACTACCTCGAGCACGGCCTCGCCCCCGACGACACGATCGCCACCTGGCAGCGCCGCCTCGAGCCGATGCAGCGCCGGTTCGCGGACGGGTGCCACCTGACCCGCGATGCCACCGCGCTGGTCGCGGCCGCGGGCTTCGAGGTGGAGCGCAGCGAGTCGCGCTACGGCGCCGGACCCAAGCCGTGGACGTGGTTCACCGAGGGCGTCGCCGTCAACCCGGACTCACCCTGACAGGGTGAATCGCCGATCCTGCCGCCCCTCTACGCTCGAGGTGGTCGGGCCCGAACGTCGAGTCCGCACCCCCCTGCGAACACGGAGGCACCCATGAGCATCGGTCCGGTCGAGTACATCATGATCGGGTTCCCGGGGAACCAGTTCCGCGGCGACATCCTCCCCGAGCTGGTCACACTCGTGCAGTCGGGCACCATCCGGATCCTCGACCTGGTGTTCATCTCCAAGGACGCCGACGGCGAGTTCCTGGTGATCGAGGCCGACGAGGACGAGGCCTTCGCCGTGTTCGGCGCCATCGACGCCGACATCGGCGGCTTCATCGGCGACGACGACATCGCCTACGCGGTCGAATCGCTCGAGCCCGAGTCGTCGGTGCTGCTGATCATGTGGGAAGACGTGTGGGCCGCGCCGCTGGCCGACGCCATCCAGGCCGCTGGTGGCATCGTCCTCGAAGGTGCCCGCATCCCACGCGAGCTCATCGACGAGGCCGAGACGGCCGTGCTGGCCGCCGACGCCAGCTGACGACCACCTCACCCCGACCTCCCTCCACTCGCCGCAGCACGACCGCTGCCGCCAACCCCCACGAACGTCCCCGACCCAAGGAGCAACTGACATGATGCGTCGCCGGCCACTGGCCCGTACCGCCGTGAACACCGCCGTGATCGCCGGCACCGCGACCGCCGTCTCGGGCCGCGTCGCCCGCCGCCAGGGTGCGGCCGCCCAACAGCAGGCCGCTGCGCAGCAGGCCGCTGCGCCTCCTCCCCCGCCCGCACCCGCCGCCCCGGCACCGGCCGCGGCGCCGGCAGCAGCGCCCTCGGGCGACATGATCGAGCAGCTCAAGGCGCTCGCCGAGCTGCGCGACCAGGGCATCCTCACCGAGGAGGAGTTCAGCGCCCAGAAGGCGAAGGTCCTCGGTTCCTGACCGCCGTCCCGGGTTCGGCGGCGGCCGCAGCTGCGTCCACAGCCGCTCGACTCGCCCGATAGACCAGGTGCGCCGCGAACACGCGGCGCAGCTCGGGGCGGACATCGTCGGCGAACTCGGTCGCGTAGGTCGCGTCGGTGGTCAGCACCACCGTGAAGTACATGCCCGTGAACGCGCCGAGGAAGCCGGCCACCCGCAGCAGCGGCTCGGTGAACACGAGCGGTCGTCCGTCGACCGACAGCGACACGAACACGTGCACGTCGTCGAGCCCGGTCCACGAGCGTTGGATCTCCTCGGAGATCGCCAACAGGCCGAACAGGCAGAAGAAGCCGGTGAGCACCAGCGCCACCAACGTGATCTGGAGCGCTTGGCTGAACACCGCGACCAGCCCCACGTTGACCTTCTGTCGCACCGACAGCACCTCACGGCTGGCGGTGTCGGTCGGTGGAACGGGCAGCCCGGCGGCCGGCGTGGCGGCCACCAGCTCACGCACCTCGTCGCGCGACCCGAACGTGCCGAGCCCGGCGAGCACACCGGGCAGGCGTGACAGCACGAACACCGCGCCGAGCACGAAGAACACGACCAGCACCGACACGTAGGCGGCACCGGTGAGGTTGCCCGCCACCTGCCAGACCTCGGCGTTCACGAACAGGAAGGTCGTGAACAACAGCAACAACGGCAGGGCGCGCGAGACGAGGTTGCCGAGCGACACGATCTGCCCACGGCTGGTGTGCACGGCCCACCGCAGCAACGGCACCACGCCGTAGCTGGTTCCCAGGTACACCACACCGAGCACCACGAGGCCCCCGAGGAACGCGACCGCGGCCCGGTCGACCCGTCCGAGCACCAGGCTCGGGAGCGTCGGACCGACCACGAAGACCACGAGTTCCACGACGCCGACCACGTGGGGGCGAGCCGACATGGGACGACCCAGCACGAGGTTGGTGACTGCCCAGGTCCCCGCGAGCACGGCGAGCACCGCCACCAGCACGAGGGCGTTGCGGGCCAGCGACCACTCGTCGAAGTCGAGGGCCAGCAGACCGCCTGCGAGGTAGGCGACCATGAGCACGGGGAGCGCCCGGGTCCAGATGTCGCGGCGGGCGGTGTAGTCGTCGATGAGGTGCGGCACGCCGCGCTGCACGAACCAGCGCTCCACCTCGTCGAGCTCACCCCGCACGGTCGCCGACCGTACCGGGCGCTTCCACCTGCAGCGCGCCAGCCCGCCGGTGTCAGACACCACCTGCAGCGCGAGCCCCCAGCTGCAGCGCGCCAGCCCCACGGTGTCAGACACCAGCTGCAGCGCGACCCCCAGCTGCAGCGCGTCCACCTGCAGCGTGTCTGACACCGTCGTCTACCGTCGACGCTCGACCCCGGTGCCACGGGGCCGGACCGACCCGAACGGAGACCACCATGAGCGAGACCACCGAGCCCGCCGTCCTGACCGAGCGCCGTGGCCGCGTGCTGCTGATCACGCTGAACCGCCCCGACGCGATGAACGCGATCAACACCGATCTCGCCCAGGGCCTCGTGGCCGCGATCGAGGAGCTCGACGGTGACCCCGGGCTCACGGCCGCGGTGCTCACGGGGGCCGGCCGGGGCTTCTGCTCGGGCATGGACCTCAAGGCGTTCGCCGCGGGTGGCCCGCCGATCGGCTTCGACCGCTTCATCGAGCAGGGCGCGCAGAAGCCGCTCGTCGCCGCGGTCGAGGGCTTCGCACTCGCCGGCGGCCTCGAGGTCGCCCTCACCTGCGACCTGATCGTGGCGGCGGCCGGATCCAGGTTCGGCATCCCCGAGGCCAACGTCGGCCTGTTCGCAGCCGGTGGCGGCCTGTTCCGCCTCCCGACCCGCGTCGGCTTCGGCCCGGCGATGGAGATGGCGCTGACGGCCGATCCGATCATGGCCGAGCAGGCCCACGCACTCGGGCTCGTGAGCCGGATCGCCGAGAAGGGCCAGTCCGTCGAGGTGGCGCTGCAGCTCGCCGAGCGCATCGCCAAGAACGCGCCGCTCGCGGTCGCCGCCTCCAAGCAGGTCATCCGCGGCACCCAGGGCATGACCGAGGACGAGGCCTGGGCGTACCAGCGCAGCCTCGTCGGCAAGGTGTTCGCCTCGAACGACGCCAAGGAGGGCCCGCGAGCCTTCGCCGAGAAGCGCGCCCCGGAGTGGACCGGCACCTGAGCGCCGGGCCGTCGGCGCCGTCGGCCGCGCCGGCGTCGTCGAGCGTGTGACACGATCGGCCCCATGGGGAACTTCCAGCCGCACGACGCGCCGCTGCGCTTCGGCATCTTCCTGCCGCCGATGCACAAGACCGGCGTCAACCCGACCCTCGCGCTGCATCGCGACCTCGAGCTGATCGAGCACCTCGACCGCCTCGGGTACGCGGAGGCCTGGATCGGCGAGCACCACTCGGCCGGTTCGGAGCTGATCGCCAGCCCCGAGGTGTTCATCGCCGCGGCCGCCGAGCGGACCAAGCACATCAAGCTCGGCACCGGCGTCAACTCGCTGCCGTACCACCACCCGTTCGTGCTCGCCGACCGGATCGTGATGCTCGACCACCTCACCCGAGGCCGCATGATGTTCGGCGCCGGCCCCGGGCAGCTGACCTCCGATGCAGCGATGCTCGGCATCGACCCGGGCGATCAACGGCCCCGCATGGAGCAGGCATTCGACGTGATGATGCGCCTGTTCCGCGGCGAGACCGTCACCGAGCGCACCGACTGGTTCACCTGCGACGAGGCGGTGCTGCAGGTCCGCCCCTACAGCGACTTCGACGTGGTGGTGGCCTCGAGCATCTCGCCGTCGGGCTCCAAGCTCGCCGGGCGCTACGGCACCGGGCTGCTGTCGATCGCCGCCACCGAGCCCGCCGGGTTCGGCGTCCTCGACTACAACTTCAACGTCTGGCAGGAGGAGGCGGGCCTCCACGGGAACGTGGCCGATCGGGCGAAGTGGCGGCTCATGGGGCCGATGCACATCGCCGAGACCGTCGAGCAGGCCAAGGCCAACTGCCGCTACGGGCTGCAGTGGGTGTTCGACTACCTCAGCCACATCATCCCGATCGGCGATCCATCCGAACCGCCGCCGCCCAGTGACTTCGACGAGTTCGTCGACTTCGCCAACGAGACCGGGCGCATGGTGATCGGCACCCCCGAGATGGCGATCGAGCAGCTCCAGCGGCTGGTCGACAAGACGGGCGGCTTCGGTGCGTTCCTGTTCCTCGGCGCCGATCTCGCCGACTGGCGCGCGACCAAGGAGAGCTACGAGCTGTTCGCCTACGAGGTGATGCCGCACTTCACCGGCCAGGCCACCGCGGTGCAGGCGAGCTACGACCGCATCGTCGGCGCCGGCAGCCGCTGGGTCGATGCCACGCTCGGCGCCCAGCTCACGGCCATCGCCGCCTACGAGGACGAGCGCGCGGCGCGCGCCTGAACGGACCGGAACACATGAGCTACGACGACATCGCCGAGGCCTTCCTGGTGCCTCCGGCCGAGCCGCTCCCCGTCCCCACGCTCCCGACCACGCAGGCCCGACGCCTGCGCGACGCGCTCGAGCCGATCGCCACCCAGGGCTGGTGGTCGCGCCCCGCCGCCGAGCACGTGACGGCGCTCGGGCTCGGGTTCTTCGACGGCTACGTCTGGGGCCGAGCCGCAGCGTTGGGCACACCGCCGGCCGACGTCGTGGTCGCGACGTTCGGGGTCTTCGACCACGACCTGCTCACTGCGGTGTACCTCCACGGCTCGTCGACCGCGAGTCGTGACGACGTGCTCGCCGCCCGCGCCGCGGGGGCCGCCGAGAGCCTCGACTCGATCGTCTCGCCCGACGAGGCCGAGGCCGTGTCGCGGCCACTCCTCGATGCGCTCGCGTCGCTCGATGCGGTCGGCCGGCCGCTGTTCGCCGCGCTGCGCTCGCTCCCGCTGCCACCCACGGCCGGTGGTCGCCTGTGGCGCGCCGCCGAACTGGTCCGCGAGCACCGTGGCGACTCCCACCTCGCGGCGCTCGTCGCCGCCGGGGTCGACGGTCCCTCCTCCAACGTGTTGACCGAGTTGTGGCTCGACTACGGCCTCGGCGAGTACTCCTCGACGCGCGGCTTCTCGCCGGGCCGCATCGAGGAGCTGCGGGCCGGCCTCGAAGCCCGCGGCTGGCTGCAGGGCCACGTGCTCACCGCCGAGGGCCGAGCAGCTCGAGAGGCCATCGAGACCGCGACCGACCTTGCGCAGCAGGAGCTCGTCGACCGGCTCGGCGCCGCCCTCGAACACGTGGTGGTGCTGGCCGACTCCATCTCGGCCCGCCTGCTGCACGAGCAGCGCTTCCCCCACGACCCCCGCAAGCGCGCCGCCGGCTGACCAACACCGGGTGGCACCGCGGCACCGGTGTCAGACACGCTGCAGCTCACTGCGCTGCAGGTGGTCCGCTGCAGGTCGGTCAGAGGATCGTGAAGGCGTCGAGCGCCTTCACCAGGAACCAGACGCCGAAGACGAGCGACAGCCCGATCATCACGACCCGGCTGCGCTCCTCGAGCGTCCCGGCGACCCGGTCGAGCACCGGACCCGATCGCTCCGGGGCCGTGAAGGCCGCCACCAACACCACCAGGTGCTGGACACTCGCCAGTACGGCGAACGCGACGAACGACGCGATCGCAGCGGTTCGCGACACGTCGGCCTCGACAGCCGCCGTCGCCGCGCCGATGTTGAACACCAGGAACTTCGCGCCGACCGTCATGAGGGCTGCGCCAAGGAAGAAGGACATCGTCGGCGCCATCGTCGAGGTCTTCGCGATCCACGCCGGCGGCGGAGCGTCGGGGTCGTCGCCAGCCAGCAGCTTGCGGCCGGCCATCGTCAGGAACAGCAGGGCGACGATCAGGAGCACCGTGCCCAGGACCGGTTCGGCACCACCGACCTCGGCGACGGCATCGACCTCGTCGGAGGAGACGAACAGCGCCACCAACCCGCCCTGCAGGAGACGGGCGACGATCATGCCGAGCACCCAGGTGACCGCTGCGATCCGGCCCCGCTCCGAGCGCAGCAGCAGGATCGTGACCACCAGCTGGATGGGCGGGAGCACGCTGCCGGCGGCGAGGGGGACGAGCGTCCCCCACAGGTCAGCCACGGCACTGCTCCCTCGGCAGATCGCGCTGCAGATCGCGCTGCAGATCGCGCTGCAGCTGGTGTCTGACACCGGCGCGCTGCAGGTGGGACGCGCTGGCGGTCGGCGCGCTGCAGGTGGTGTCTGACACCGGCGCGCTGCAGGTCATCGGGTCCTCACGGCTTCGGTCAACGTCTGCACCGCCAAGTAGGCGGCGAGCGCGATCAACAGCGCTCCGATCCAGTCGGAGAGGTTGTCGGTCGCGGTGGACAGCGCGGAACGTGCCCAGCTCCACCCGCCGATCATCAGCACCACGCCCATCAGCATCCCACCGATCCGCCGACGCACCAGCGACTCGACCACGATCATCGCCCCGGCCAGGCGGAGCCCGGCGTCGAGGTCGATCCCGTCGCTGAGGACCATGACACCCACCGCCGCCACCAGGATCGACGCGCTGGCGGCACTCCAGATGCGGACCAGTCGACCGGTGCTGCGAACCTCCTCGCCGAGCGGGACGGCCCGGTGCGAGAGATGGGCGTGCGGCGGATCGGCCCGCGTGGCGAAGGTCCGTGCGAGATCGGCGCCATCGAGCAGCCCCAGCAGCTCTCGTTGGCGCGCTCGCAACACCGCCACCTCGCCGTCGAAGCGCGCCACGTCCGGCCCCGGGGACCGCGGTGATCGGCCCAGGGCCCGCTCGGTGGCGCGGGCCCCGCGCAGGCGCAGCCGGCGTGCCTCGAGCTCGTCACCCACCGTGGCGATCTCGGCTCGCAACACGCCGACGATGTGCTCTGCATCGATCCGCGCCTGACGCTCGGTCGGTGGTTCGCGGTCGAGCCCCGCCCAGGCCACCGGCTGCCCCCATGACGCCCGGACGCTGCGATTGCGCTCGTAGCGCGGACCTGCAGGTGCCCGCTCCCCACCGAACGGATCCGATGTGTCGAGCCCCCAGAGCCCGCGGAACTCCCGCACCCACGATGTCTCGTCGTCGATCAGCACGGACTCCCAGGCGCGATCACCACCAGCGCCGACCGAGAGGCCGTCGCCACGGCGGTGATCGATGTAGGGGATGCCGAGCAGATCGGGCGTCTCCCCGCGACGCCACGGCCGGATGCGCGCCCAACCGCGCCGCACGGCGCCGACCCAGTCGGGCAGGGGCAGCGCCGCGGTGACCACGTAGTCACCCGGCAGGTAGGCGCCCGAGTGCGAGCCGGCCCCGGCGTGCACCACCGGATGGCCCTCGACGAAGGTGATGTCGGGGTCGTCCCACCGGCGGCGGAGGTCGGCACCCACCTCGTCGTGCGAGGAGAACGCCACCCACGCCGGTCGGAGCGGACCCTCCTCCCACGCCACCGACGCTGCGAGACCTCCCGCCTCGGCCTGAGGCAGTGCGGCCTCGGCCTCGGCCCCCGCCTCGGCCTCGGGTTCGGTCTCGTCGGGGACGAGGTAGATCGTGACCTGCTCCCAGTCGGCCTCGTGATCGTTCACCCCGCCGAAGGTCGACCGCCAGTCGTTCATCGCGTAGAAGTACCAGTACTGCAGCACCACGTAGCCGGCGTCGGTGGTCACCCGGCCGTAGTAGGTGCAGCGGTCGGTCGGGGTCATGCGGGCGCAGGCCTGGTGCGCGGCCGCGGTGAACCCGCCGGGCACCGTGCCCCGCACGAGCAAGGTGAGCCGGAACACGACGTCGATCAGCCGGGCCAGCAGGCCGACCACGGCGAACCGGTTCGTGCCACGGAAGCGCTCCCGGTCGGACCGGCGACGCCAGGCGCGGAACTCGCTTCGGCCGAGCGGACGGTCGACGTGGCGGAGCGAGATGGCGTCCTCGGCGTGCTCCCGTCCGAGCGCTGCGAGCCGCTCGAGGTCGAGCGAGCCCCGTGCTGCCAGCACCTCGTCGCGGGAACCAACCGAGCGGACCAACGCCGATCCGGCGACGTACTCGTCCACGGCGATCGGCACGAAGAGCTCGCCGCGCGTGAACCGGATCACCGGCTCGTGGGCACGCAGCAGTTCCAGTTGTCGCTCGGGGGTCACGCTGGGCTCCTCGCCCGCTGGGCGCTCGGATCGGGTCGGACTCGGTCGGACCCGTCCGGATCCGTGTCGCGAATGTTGCCCCATGTGGACGGGCGCCGTCGACCGCACGCGTGCCACCATCGGGGACGTGGCCCTCACCATCGCGACCGTCAACGTCAACGGCATCCGCGCCGCGCTCCGCAACGGCATGGGCACCTGGCTCGCCCAGCGTGAACCCGACATCGTCACCTTGCAGGAGGTCCGTGCCCCCGACGCCCTCGTGCACGAGCTCCTCGGCACCGACTGGCAGGTGGCCCACGCCGAGTGCAGTGCGAAAGGGCGCGCCGGCGTGGCCGTCATCACGCGCCGTCCGATCGTGCGGACCTCGGGATGCGAGCACGAGCACCGGTTCGCGGACGCCGGGCGGTGGGTGGAGGCCGACGTGGTCCTCGACAACGGAGAGCTCCTGACCGTGATCTCGACCTACGCCCACACCGGCGACGCCGACTCCGCGGAGCGGATGGAGGAGAAGCTTGCGTTCTTCGAATCGATGACGACGCGCATGGAGGAGCTGCGCGCCGACGGTCGCCACGTCCTGTTGACCGGCGACCTCAACGTCGCCCACCGCGAGGTCGACATCAAGAACTGGAAGGGCAACCTCAAGTCGGCTGGCTTCCTCCCGGTGGAGCGGGCGTACTTCGACCGGTGGTTCGACGAGCTCGGCTGGGTCGACCTGGGACGTCGGCTCGGTGGGGAGGGCCCGGGGCCCTACACGTGGTGGTCGTTCCGCGGCAAGGCCTTCGACACCGATGCAGGCTGGCGCATCGACTACCAGATCGCCACCCCCGAGCTCGCCGAACTCGCCAAGGAGGCCGCCGTCGACCGGGCCGCCGACTACCACGCCCGCTGGTCCGATCATGCGCCGCTCGTGGTCACCTACCTCGTCTGACAGGATCCCGCCGATGAGCGACGCTGCGCACCCGATGCTCGAGTTCCGCCACGAGCTGTACCGCCGTTTCGGGCCTGCGGCCGTGGGGTTCTCGGCCGACGGCCACGAGGCCCTCTACATGGCACCCATCGAGGCCGGGCTCGGTGTCGGCGGCTTCGCGGTGCTCGAACCCGACGGCGAGGGATCCTCGATCGCGATCCAGATCCGGGACGCCTCCCTGGTCGAACGCGAGGGCCCCTCGCTCGACGTCACGATGTCGACCGGCGCCGTCGAGGGACTCCTCGGCACGGCGAACGTCCGCCCGTTGCTGCGTTCGATCGCCGGGTCGGGCGCCGTCCTCGGCACCCTCGACGGCGACACCTTCACCCGCCGCGACCGGGTCGAGCCATTCGGCGAGCGACCGATCCGGGCGGCGACCACCGACGAGATCGCCGGCATCGTGCAGGGGCTCACCGTCGGGCAGTCGACGATCGAGCTCGGCACAGTCCGCCAGAGTCCGACGGTGTCGGCGCACCTGGTGTCGAAGGGCTTCTCCCGCCACACCTTCATGTGCGGCCAGTCGGGGTCGGGCAAGACGTACACCACCGGCGGGCTGTTCGAGCGGCTGCTGGCCGAGACCACGCTGCCGATCGTGGTGCTCGACCCCAACTCCGACCACGTGCACCTCGGGTCCATCCGCGACCCCGACGACACCTCCGAGGCCGCGGCACGATTTCGCGCTGCGGCGCCGGGGGTGCGCGTCGCACGGGCGCGCGGGCTGGAGTCGTCGTTCACCCTGTGCGCCGACTTCAGCGACCTCCGACTCGACTGGCAGGCGCTGCTGCTGCGGCTGCACCCCGTGCGCGACGCCGACGAGTACGACGCGCTGCGTCGCCTCACCGAGTCGCTCACCGCTCCGTATTCGGCAGGAGACGTCTTCGAGGCGGCTCGAGCGGCCGAGCGCGAGGATCCGAACGCGCACCGGATCCGGCAGCGGATCGGCAACCTCGGCATCGCCGAGTGGGACCTGTGGCGTCGCGGCGACGAGGCGTCGATCGCCACGCAGGATCTGCGCAGCGAGCGCTGCGTGGTCCTCGACCTCGGCAGCCTGCCGACGGCCGACGAGCGCACCGCGGTCGCTCTCGTGCTCCTCGGCACGCGCTGGCAGCGGCGTGCGAGCCGGTCACCGGTGCTCATCGCCATCGACGAGGCCCACAACGTCCTGCCCGCAGCCACCGACGACCCACTGCTGGCCGCCGCCACGGAGCTCGGCATCCTGATCGCCGGCGAAGGACGCAAGTTCGGCCTGCACCTCTTCGTCGCCACGCAGCGCCCCTCGAAGGTCCATCCCAACGTCGTGTCGCAGTGCGACAACCTGTTGCTCATGCGAATGAACGGAGCGCGCGACGTCGAGGATCTCGAGGGGTTGTTCTCCCACATCCCTGCACCGATGCTGCGCTCCGCGCTCGGCTTCGGCCTGGGTCAGGCGCTCGTCGCCGGACCGATCAGCCCGGTACCGATGCTCGTGCAGGTCGGATCGCGCCTCAGCCCCGAGGGCGGCGGGGACGTCCCGACGACGTGGGCTCGTCGACCCGAGCCGGGCTGACCGACCGGTGGGTCCAGAGCCCAGCCCGCTCGCGGAGCGCGACCGGCTCAGCGACCTGCTCGAGCTCGAGGAGGTGCCGGCGACGGTCCACCCAGCCCACGTAGCGCTCGGTGAGCGGCGGCGCCGTGACGCCGTGCGCGAACACGCTCAGGAGCACCACGATCGTGGCGACCTCGACGATGGTGTCCGCCCCGTCGAGACCCGCGGTCTCGACCACGGTGAGGGCGAACACGATCGTCGCGAGGCCCCGCGGCCCGAACCACCCGGTGAACAGGTCGGTCCGCAGTGAGGATCGGCTCCCGATCATGGCCAACGCCACCGGCAACATGCGGATCACCGTGAGGCTGGCGACTGCGTACGCCACCGTCGCCAGGTCGAGCCCGTCGAGCGCCGGGCCGGCGAGGACCACGGCGAACGCGAAGAACGTCACTGCGCTGAGGACCCCGCCGACCTCCTCGGTGAGCTCGATGGTCTCGTCGCGCTCGGCGCTGCGCAGCCGGCCGAAGACCAACCCCGCCACGAAGCTCCCGATGAACCCGCTCCCGCCGAGCTCGGTGGTCGCCACGAACGCCACCGCTGCGGTGGCCAGTGGCACCACCTGCGCCCAGTGGCCGCTGATCGTCCCGGCGCGGCCGGCGACCCGCAGCACCGCGACCACGACGAGCGCCACGACGGCCCCGGTCGCCACGGCGATCGCGAGCTCCTCGACCAGGTCGACGAGGATCGACCCGTCGACGCTCGGTCGCTCCTCGAGGACAGCGAGCGCCACGGCGGCCATGAGCAGCGGCACACAGATCCCGTCGTTGAGCCCGCTCTCGACGTTGAGGCCCTGTCGGATGCGCGAGGGCAGCCGGGTGTCGGCGACCACGGTCTGGCCGAGCGCCGCGTCGGTCGGCGCGAGCAGCACTGCGAGCGCGATGGCCTCCCCCACCACGAGACCGGGAAACGCCCAGTCGGCCGCCAGCGCGCCGAGCAGGATCGTCAGCGGCAGGCCGATGCCGAGGAGGCGTGCCGGCACGCCGACCTCGCGCCGCAGTGCCCGCGTGTCGACCCCCGACGCGTCGGCGAACAGGACCAGCGCGAGCGTGGCCTCGGCGAGCCCGCGGACGCTGCCCTCGGACAGACCGGACCCGACCACGTCGAGGCCGGCCGACCCGAGCAGGAGGCCGGCCGTGACGAAGACGATCGCGGGCGTCACGATGCTGCCGGCGAGCCGTCGCGACACCGCGGCGTAGCCGATCAGCAACGCCGCCACGACGACGATCCCCCACCCGTCCACCGCCACCTCCATCCGTGCAGCCGTCACTCGACCGGGCGCACCTGTGGTTCACTGCGAGCATGCAGTACACCCCGGTGACGGCCGACGAGTTCGCATCATTGCAGGGCCTCGACGACTGGCGCGTGGTGCTCCAGACGATCCGGGCCGAGTTCCGGCTGCCGTCGTTCCCCGCGGCCGCTGCCCTGGTCGGCGACATCACCGAGGCGGCCGAGGCGGCCGTGCACCATCCCGATCTCGACGTCCGCTACCCCGGTCGGGTGCGGGTCGTGCTCACCACCCACGAGGTCGGCGGGCTCACGACGGCCGACGTCGACCTGGCCCGCGAGATCTCGGCACTCGCCGCGGCACGGGGTGCGAAGGCCGACGCCAGCACGGTGCAGGCGCTCGAGATCGCCATCGACACGATGGACGCCGACCGCATCCGTCCGTTCTGGGCAGCGGTGCTCGGCTACGTCGAGCGCGATGGGGCACTCGTCGACCCGTACCGGGACGGCCCACCGATGTGGTTTCAGGAGATGGAGGAGCCCCGCTTCGACCGCGACCGGTTCCATCTCGATGTCTCGGTCCCCCACGACGTCGCCGCCGGCCGGATCGAGGAGGCACTCGCTGCGGGCGGCACCCTCGTCACCGACCGGTTCGCACCGTCGTGGTGGGTGCTCGCCGATGCCGACGGCAACGAGGCCTGCATCTGCACCTGGCAGAACCGCTGACGGCGGTGTTCACCCCGACCGGGTGACGTCCAGCGAGCGCCACGGGACTAGGACGGGAGGTGGCCGACTCACCTCGATCGGGTGTTCCCGCGCCGCGAGCAGGTCACGAGACTGACGGAGCAGCCCGACATCGGTCGGCCTGTCCCTACAGGAGGCACTCCATGGCGAACCAACAACCCGACGACGTCGAGCGCAGCGACTCGCGCAAGCTCAGCCTGGGCGTCATCGGCTCCGGCCTGGGGATCGCGGCGCTCGTGGTGTTCATGGTGCAGAACACCCAGGACGCCAAGGTCGAGTTCCTCGTGTGGGACTTCGTGTGGTCGGTCTGGCTGCTCGTGCTGGTGTCGGCAGCGCTCGGTGCGGTCGTGTGGATCGGCGTCGGGATCCTCCGCCGCCGCTCCCGCCGGGCCCGCCGCAGGCAGGATCGATGAACGGCTGGATCGTCTTCATCGCGATCGCGGCGCTGGTGATCCTGGCGCTGCTCGCGATCCTCTTCGACGACGCGCTGGTCCGGATCGCACCCGGTGAGCTCGGCCTGCTCCTGGTGAACGGCAAGGCCACCGACCGGGCGCTGGAACCCGGGCCGCACCTGGTGCCGGCGGTCCGACGCCGGATGGTCGAGGTGTACCCGTCGCGCGAGATGTCGTACCGAGCCGGCGATCCCCTCGACGGCGCCGGCGACGACCTGGAGCGCTCCGGCCCGGTCATCGACGTCCTGCTCGGCGACCGGTCGGCCGGTCGCGCTGCGTACACGCTCCGGTTCCGTCTCGACCCCAAGGACCTGCGCGAGGTGCACGACCGTTTCGGGCGCGACGGGATCTGGTCGGCGGCGCGCGACATCAGCGCCCGTTCGGTCCGGTCCACACTCAACGACCCGACCGTGTCGGTCGACTCGCTGTACGGGCCGGCGCGACACGATCTGGAGGAACGACTCGCCAACGACGTGCGCGACGCCCTCGCTGGCAATGCGCTCCACCTCACGTCGTTCACCCTCGACTCGGTCGACCTCGGCCGCGCCGGCGATGCGATCCAGGCAGCCGCACGGGCGCGCCTCGAGCTCGAACGGGAGGGGGCCGAGGCCGAGATGCGGCAGACCCGGGCACGAGCCGACGCCGAGATCGCCACGCTCCTCGCTGGCATCGATGCCGATGCCGCGCTCCGATATCGCGAAGCCGATGCCTGGCGCGACCTGGTGACCGAGCTCGCCCGCGGGTCGAGGCCGATCCCGTTCCGCGCGGTCCGTCCCGCCGACGATCGGCCGACCGAGTCGACCGCCCGCGTCGAGGCCGCTGCGAGCGAACCCGATGTCGGGGGCGACGAGGCGTGACCGCGACTCGTGACCGCCGCGGGACGCGATCGCTCGAGATCGTCGCGGTGATTCTGCTCGCCGTGGCGACCGTCGGTTCGGCGTGGGCGGCGTACCAGGCCTCGCGGTGGAACGGGGAGGCGGCGCGCGCCAACCTCGAGTCGGCGCAGGAGCGGATCGAGGCATCCCGACTGTTCGCACTGGCAACCCAGATCATCGCCTACGACGCCGACACGATCAGCTCCTACGCACAGGCCGTCGCCACCGAACAGCCCGAGCTCGCCCGGTTCTACCGCGAGACCCTGGCCCGGGAGGAGCTCCTCCCGCTCATCGACGAGTGGGAGGCCGAGATCGAAGCCGGCCGCACACCGGTCGGGTTGCTCGACGACGAGGAGTACCTCGGCGCACGGTTGGCCGGCTACGACGCCGCGGTCGAGCGGTCCGAGGCTGCCAGCACCGTGGCCACCGAGGCCGGAAACACGGCGAACTCCTACGTGCTCGCCACGGTGATGCTCGCGGTCGCGCTGTTCTTCGCCGGCGTGACCAACACGTTCCGGATGCGCCTCCTGCGCCTGGTCCTCCTCGGCGCGTCGGGGCTGTCTCTTGCGTTCGCCACCAGCCGCATCGCCGAACTCGGCGTCCTGTAGCCGGTGTCAGACACGCTGCAGCTGGGAGCGCTGCAGGTTCTCGACGCGGCAGGCGCTGCCGGCGGTCGCAGTTCCCGATCGAGGCCGGCGGGCTCGACGGTGTCAGACACCGGTCGTCCGGCGATCAGTTGCCGAAGCGGGCGAGCATGCGCTCCACGGTGGCAACCGTGCGCATCGTCATCGGGCCGACGATCCGCTCGATCTTCGACACCGGCAGTGCCGAGGTACTGATCCCGGCACGGGGTAGCCAGAACCAGTGCCGACCGACGAACACCACCTGGTCCTCGGCCGGGACGAGGTCGAGGGCCGAGGCCACCTGATCGGGTGTCGGCACCGCGTCGAGGAAGGTGATCTGGGCCTTGCCCTGCGTGGCCGCCAGCACTTCGGGAGCGAACGGCAGGTCGGCCACGCCGGCGCGCAACTCCACCGTCGTCCGCACGAAGACCGGAGCGTCGAACCCGTAGGCCGCCGCGAGCACCGGGCCGAGCTCGACCTGGATCTCGTCCGGGTCACGGTCGGCGCGGAAGGTCACGTTTCCGGCCGCCTGGTACGCAGCGACGTCGGCGAGCCCGATCGTGCGGAAGGGTGCGAGCAGCTCCTCGTTGGTCAGCCGCCGCCCACCGGTGTTGATCGCCCGCAGGAACGCGAACATTCGTCTGGCCATCGCACCAGGGTGTCAGACACGCTGCAGGTCGAGCGCTGCAGGCCGCCCGACCTGCAGGTCGCCCGACCTGCAGGTCGCCCGACCGCAGGTCGCCCGACCTGCAGCGCAGACAGCTGCAGCGTGTCTGACACCGGGGTTACGGGATGCGCAGGCCGGAGATCGCCCGGGAGATCACGAGCTGCTGGATCTCGCTCGTACCCTCGAAGATCGTGTGGATCTTCGCGTCGCGGTGCCAGCGCTCCACCGGGTACTCCCGGGTGTAGCCGTAGCCGGCGAGGATCTGCATCGATCGCTCGGTCACCCACACCGCGGTGCGCCCGGCGTAGAGCTTCGACATGGAGCCCTCTGCGTTGGTGTAGCCGCCGTTGCGAGCCAGCCACGCCGCACGCCACAGGAGCAGGCGCGCTGCGTCGACCTGCATGCACATGTTGGCGAGCATGAAGCCAATCGACTGGTTCATGATGATCGGTTTGCCGAAGGCGTGGCGTTCCTTGGCGTAGTCGAGCGAGTACTCATAGGCGGCGCGGGCGATGCCCACCGCCATGGCTGCGACTGCCGGGCGAGTCGACTCGAACGTGGCCATGGCCGGCTGCACGCCGGAGGACTCGGCACCAGCCGGGTTTGCCAGGCGCTCGCGGGCACGAGCCAGCTTGGAGTCGAGCTTCTCCTTGCCACCGAGCAGGCACGAGCCAGGCACCCGGCAGTCGTCCAGGACGACCTCCGCGGTGTGCGAGGCCCGGATGCCGTGCTTCTTGTACTTCTGGCCCATCGAGAGGCCCTTGTTCTTCGGCGGGATGATGAACGACGCCTGGCCACGGCTCTTCAGCTCCGAGTCCACTGACGCCACGACCACGTGCACATCAGCGATGCCGCCGTTGGTGATCCACGCCTTGGTGCCGTTGAGGACCCACTCGTCGTTGGCCTCGTCGTAGCGGGCCGAGGTGCGCAGGCTGGAGACGTCGGAGCCTGCATCGGGCTCCGACACGCAGAACGCGCCGAGCGCCATGTTCTGGGCATCGCCGTAGCACT
>CAYRXQ010000013.1:0-26160 GCA_964428115.1 uncultured Ilumatobacteraceae bacterium | reverse complement strand
AGGTGGGGGCGATCGAATCGGCGAACGCCTGGGGCTCGAGGCCGGCTGCCTCGGCGGCCTGCTGGATCTTGAGGCCGTGCTCGTCGGTGCCCGTCAGGTACTTGACGTCGTCGCCCAGCAGGCGGTGCCAGCGCGTGAGCGCGTCGCCGACGATGGTCGTGTACGCGTGGCCGAGGTGGGGCTCGGCGTTCACGTAGTAGATCGGGGTCGTGACGTAGAACCGGCTCACCGTGGGCACGTTACCGAGCGACCCCGCTCGGAGCGTCGCCGATTCGTAGTGTCGGCGGCATGCTCCCCGATCCCGACCCGGCCGCCGTGTTCCACTCCGCGTCGGCGGTGGTGCGCCTCGACGAGGGCCGCTACACCGCCACCGTCCAGCCCGGGTGGGACATCGGCGGCAATGCGAACGGTGGCTACCTGCTGGCGATCGCCGGTCGGGCCATGGCCGATGCGGTCGGTCGACCACCGCTGACGATCACGGCGCACTTCCTCGCCCCGGCACCCGCGGGTGACTGCACGATCGACGTCGAGGTGGTCCGCGCGGGTCGGCGGATGGCCACCGCGGGTGCCTCGCTGCGGATGGCGGACGGGCGCGAGATCCTCCGGGTCCTCGGCACGTTCGCCGACCAACAACCCGTCGACGACGGCCCACTGCTCGCCGACGGGGCACCGCCGAAACTCCCGCCCTACGACGAGTGCGTGCCGCCGAGCGACCCGGCGTCGCCCGAGGCCGGGCCGATGCCGGCACTGTCGCATCGACTGGCGGTGCGCATGCGACCCGGCGACGACCAGTTCCGGGCAGGACGGCCGACCGGGCGCGCCGAGATGGCCGGCTGGTTCGCGTTCCGCGACGCCTCGCCGATCGACGCGATCGGGTTGCTCCTGGTGGCCGATGCGTTCGCGCCGCCGGTGTTCAACACCGAGCTCCCCGTTGCGTGGGTACCCACCTTGGAGCTGACGGTGCACGTCCGTGGGGTGCCCGTTCCCGGGCCCCTCGCGTGTGTGTTCCGCAGCAGGTTCGTCCAGGGCGGGCTCGTGGAGGAGGACGGCGAGGTCTGGGACGCGTCGGGGCTGCTCGTGTGCCAGAGCCGACAGCTCTCGCTCACGCCCCGCGGCTGAGCCGCTGGATCGGGGCCAGCGCGCGACGGGTTCCCAGCGTGGCGCCGGCCGCGAAGCTCGCTCCGGCCACGGCCGTGGCGCCGAGGCCCACTGCCGTGCGTCGGATCACGGTGCGGCTCCGCTGGCTGAATCGCACGACCGGCCATCCGTGGCGGCGGGCATGGCGTTCGAGCTTGCCGTCGGGGTTGACGACCACGGGGTGCCCGACCGCCATCAGCATCGGGAGGTCGCTGGCCGAGTCGCTGTAGGCGTAGCACTGGGCGAGGTCGAGGCCGTCCCAGCGGGCCAGCTCCGCGATCGCATCGACCTTGCCGGCCCCGTAGCAGAACGGCCCGGCGAGCCGCCCGGTGTACCGCCCCTCGGCCACCTCGCCGCGGGTGCCGATGCCACCGGTCATGCCGAGCGAGCGGGCGAGCGGTTCGACGATCTCCTGAGGGGCCGCCGAGACGATGAACGTGCTGCGACCGGCATGGCGGTGCAGGTCGAGGAGCCGGCGGGCCTCGGGGCGGATCTTGCCGAGCAGGGTGGGCAGGACCCGTTCGTTGAGCGCGGACAGGTCGTCCTGGCGCTGACCGGCCACGAACCGCAGGGCACGGTCGCGGACCCCGTCGGTGGTGTCGTCGCTCGCGCCGATGAGGGTGAAGGTGATGGCGGCGACGGCGTCGCGCACGAACTCGCGGGTCGGGATCATCCCGGCCGAGCGCGCCGCGATGGCGAGGGTGAACGCCGAGGAACCGGCGATGAGCGTGCGGTCGAGGTCGAAGAACGCTGCGCTCGGCCCGCTGCTGACCACGCCGACGTACTCGCTCATGCTCCCCCCTCGGGGTCGGTCGCGTCGGTCGGGTGGGTGGGCGGCGCGGTGGCGAGCGCGGTGGCGAGCGCGTAGACCGAGCGTCGTGGCACGCCGAGCGATCGGCTCACCGTGGCGGCCGCGTCGCGGCGGCTGGCGCCCGTCGCGAGCTCGGTGCGCAGCGCGTTGCGGATGTGGTCGTCGTCGGGCGCCTCGGTGACCTCGGTCGCGCCGCCGAGCACGATCACGAACTCGCCACGTGGAGGGTCGGGGTGCACCGTGCCGAGGGTGCCGCGCAGCACCTCCTCGTGGAGCTTGGTGAGCTCGCGCACGAGCGCCACGGGCCGGTCCTCACCGCATGCAGCGGTCAGGTCGACGAGCGTCCGTTCGATCCGGTGCGGGGCTTCGTACAGCACGACCGTTCGCCGTTCGGTGGCGACCTCGGCGAGTCGTTGGCTGCGCTCGCGACCCGACCGGGGGAGGAACCCCTCGAACACGAACCGATCGGTGGGCAGTCCCGACACGACGAGGGCGCCGATCACCGCCGAGGGGCCGGGCACCGTGCTGACGAGGTGACCGGCGTCGACGACTGCGGCGACCAGCCGGCGGCCCGGGTCGGAGATGCCGGGGGTGCCGGCGTCGCTCACGAGCGCGACCTGCTTGCCGTCGCCGAGCACCTCGAGCACGTCGGCGATCCGGCTGGTCTCGGTGTGCTCGTTGCAGACCGCCAGCCGTGCCGCGTGGACACCGGCGTGCTGCAGGAGCCGACCGGTCCGACGTGTGTCCTCGCAGCACACCAGGGCAGCGGTGGACAGCACCTGCACGGCCCGCGGCGACAGATCGCCCAGGTTGCCGATCGGGGTGGCCACCAGGTGCAGCGTGCCCGTGGCCGTCACGCGTCGTCCTCGCGGATCTCGACGAGGTCGCCCACCCGCAACCCCCACCGGGCGAACGCGCCGGCCTCGGCCTCGATCACCACCCGAGCACGCCACATCGGGATCCCGATCCGGTGGCGGTGCATGTGGAGGGTCTTGACGACGACGCCGTCGCGGTCGAGGTAGGCGATGTCGAGCGGGAAGCGCATGCCCAGCGTGTGGACCCACCGACACGGTCGCAGCACGAGCGCGCCCTCGAGACCGTCGCGTCCGAGCAGGCCGCGTCGGCGTTCGGCACGTTCGTGGGCGATCTCCGCGGATGCCAGCACTCGGGCGTCGCTCACCAGCCAGGGCACGCTCGCAGTGTGCCACGGGAGATCCCGGCGATGGTCAGCACGCCCGATCGCGTAGCCTTGCCGTCGATGGGTGGTGGGGGAGTGGGACGTGTGCTCGGCCGAGGGTCCGAGCCGGCCCGTGCCCGACGCGCGGTCGGCGTGCTCGCCGCCACGATGGTCGTGGGGGGATCGCTGCTCGCGTGTGGTGACGGTGGGTCCACTGGGCCCGTGCCGACGGGTGCCGAGCGTGAGGCGGCGATCCTCGAGGCCGTCGTGCGCGAGGTGGGGATCGGCGATCCGCCGGCCGAGGGCGAGCCTCTCCCGGTGGTCTACGTGGTCGGCGCCGAGGACGGCAGCATCGACATCGGGGTCCAGGCCGGTGTGGCCCAGGCGGTGATCGATGTCGCGGAGCTGCGATTCGCCGACTCCCGCAGCGAGGTCATCGACGATGCCGTCGAGTCGCTCCCCGTGCGTGACGACGGGGTGCTCCTCGCAGTCGGTGAGATCTCCGACGAACGGCCCCGGTCGGCCGACGTGCCGGTCGAGCGGTATCACTCGCTCGAGGACACCGTCGACCTGGTGGTGAGCATCACGTGGCGGGATCTGTCGTGGACGGTGGCCTCGACGATCGTGGTCCCCGACCCGCTGGACTGATCTCCTCGCCTCCGAGCTCGGCCCGCAGCGCGGCGAGCACCTCGGCGAGATCGCACTCCTCGGTGTCGGGGAGCGTGCCCGCGAGGGCGCATCGACGCATCGTCTCCACCCGGTCGATCAGTTCGCCGTCGATGTCGTGGCCGCGGAGCCGGGCCAGGTCGACCACGGTGGTCAGCTCGACCGCCGCTCGGCGTGGGTCTCCCGTGGCGGCGTGTCGTTCGGCGGCCAGCAGGAGGCTGTCGAGGTGGTCGAGCGCGATCGAGGCGATCGTGTCGTGCCGGAGAGCTTGGCGGGCGCTGCGGAGATACATCACCGCAGCGGGGATCAGGACGGCCGCGACCACCGTGAGACCGATCGTGGTGGGGGCTGCCGCGGCCGCGGCGATCGCCCCGCCGAGGACCCAGCCGAGTTGGAACCGGGTCTCGAACCGGGCGAACGCCCGACCGTGCATCGCTCGAGGTGCGGTGCGCTGGACGAGCCCGTCGAACCCCTGTCGTCCGATCGTCGTGGCGGTCCCCATCACGGCGGCGACGACGATCACCAGGGTGCGCGAGGCGCCGGCGGCGGCGAACGCGGCGGCGATCGCGAGGCCACCCAGCGCGCCGGCGAGCAGCTTGTCCTCCCCGAAGCGTCGGCGGGCGATCGGCGCGATGACGTTGCCGGCGTAGGCACCCACGCCGTAGGCCACGAGCGCGGCGCCGTACATCCAGGCCGGTTCGTTGGTGCGGCGCAGAGCGAACGCGAGCCCGAACACGAAGGCGCCGACGACGCCGCGGATCACGGTGTACGCGGCCGCGGATATCGCGACCAGCGGCCGGTGGGCGTCGTCGAACTCGTCGGCGGCGTCCGCCGCGTCGGCAACCTGCTCCGCCGCCAGGCGCGGGATCCGGCTCGCGAAGACGGCGGCGAGCACGAAGAGCCCCGCCGCGCCCCACAGCGGTGCGTGCGAGCCGAACAGCGTGGCGAGCCCAGCGCCGATCGCCCCGCCGGTCCCACCGACCACGGTCGACCAGCGGGCGAGGTACGAGTTCGCCGAGATGAGTCGGTCCTCGTCGTCGACGAGCCCGGGCACGATGGCCTGTCGCAGCACCCCCGAGGCCTTGTTGGCCACCAGCAGCGCGAGTGCGAGGAAGTAGAAGGTCAGGTCGAACAGCGCGAACGCAAGGGCCACGGCGAGCGACGCGCGCAGCAGGTACAGCACGATCGCCACCGTTCGGTGGCCGGTGCGGAAGCGGTCGATCGTCGGCCCGACAAGTGGCGCGATCACGGCGAAGGGCGCCATGGTCACCACCAGGTAGAGCAGGACCTGGCGGCGGGACGCATCGGGGCTGACGCTGAAGAACAGCGAGCCGGCGAGCGAGACGGTGACGAACGCGTCGGCCGCCGCCGAGGTCGCGTGGGCCCGGGCGAACTGGATCAGGCCGATGGTGCGCGGGGCCTCGTCATCGCCGAGGAGCCGGGGGATCCACCCGAGGGGACCGAGTCGCACGGACACCATCGTTGCCGATCCCGTGCGTCGACGCCGTGACGACCGGCGTCGGATGTGCTCAGACGTTGAAGCGGAACTCCATGACGTCGCCGTCGTGGGCGACGTAGTCCTTGCCCTCGAGGCGGATCTTGCCGAGCTCCTTGGCCTTGGTCCACGAGCCGATCTCGAGGAGCTCCTCCCACCCGATGACCTCGGCGCGGATGAACCCGCGCTGGAAGTCGGTGTGGATCCGACCGGCACAGATCGGAGCGGTGGAGCCCTCGTAGAAGGTCCAGGCCCGCGACTCCTTGTCGCCGGTGGTGAAGTACGTGCGCAGCCCGAGCAGGTGGTAGGCGGAGCGCACCATGCGGAACAGGGCGCCCTCGCCGAGGCCGAACCCCTCGAGCATCTCGGCACGCTCGTCGGGGTCGGTGATCGAGGCAGCCTCGGCCTCGAGCTGGACACACATGCCGATGACCTCGACGTTGTCGCCGGCATCGTTGAACTCGGCCGCGACCTTGGCCTCCTCCTCGGCGAGCCGGTCGAGCTCGCCCTCGCCGACGTTCACCACCGCGAGCACCCGCCGGTTGGTCAGCAGGAAGTACGGGGCGAGGAGCTCCTTGTGGTCGGCGCCGAGCCCGGCGCGGTACAGCGGGCGGCCGTCGGACAGCGCTGCGTAGGCGGCGCGCAGGGCGGCCAGCTCGTCGCCGAGCGTGCGGTCGAGCTTGGACTGGCGCTCGGCCTGGTGCAGGCGCTTCTCGACGGTCTCGAGATCGGCGAGCGCCAGCTCGAGCTCGACGATGCGCAGGTGCTCGATCGGGTCGGACGGGCCGGCGACGTCGTCGTCCACGAAGGCCCGCAGGACGAACACGATCGCGTCGACCTCGCGGATGTTCGCGAGGAACTTGTTGCCCAGGCCCTCACCCTTGCTGGCGCCCTCGACGAGCCCGCCGATGTCGACGACCTGGACCGCGGCGTGCACCACGTTGCGCGACTTCGACATCTCGGCGAGTCGGTCGAGGCGCGAGTCGGGCACCTTGGCGACCCCGATGTTGGGGTCCTTGGTGGCGAACGCGTAGGGCGCAGCGAGTGCCCCACCGCCGGTGAGGGCGTTGTACAGCGAGCTCTTGCCCGCGTTGGGCAGACCGACGAGACCGAAACGTTCCATGAGCGGACCGAGGCTATCGGCCGCCCCTGGCGCAACCCGGCGGGGTCAGGACCGCTGCGCGGCGACCTCGGCCTTGATGGCCTCCATGTCGAGGGCCCGCACCTGGCTGATCAGGTCGTCGAGTGCGGCCTTGGGGATGGCGCCCGGCTGCGAGAACACCTGGATGCCGTCGCGGAAGATCATCAGCGTGGGGATCGACATGATCTGCAGGGCACCGGCGAGGTTCTGCTCGGCCTCGGTGTCGACCTTGGCGAAGGTGATGTCGGGGTTGTCGACGGCGGCCTGTTCGAAGATCGGTCCGAACATCTTGCAGGGACCGCACCATTCGGCCCAGAAGTCGACGAGGGTGATCCCGTCGGCCGTGACCGTTGATTCGAAGTTCTCCATGCTGAGGGTGGTGGTGTGCGACACGTCCTGGCTTCCTTCTCTCGGGGACAGAGGGTGCAACGTGCCTCATTGTCCGGATATTCCACGGCGCGATCTCGGGCGTCACGGGCACCGCGACCACGACCGGTAGCGTCGTGACCGTGACGCCCGAGCAGGCACTGGTGCGGGTGGTGCACTGCCTCGACCGCTCGCAGGACACCTCGCACCGCACCCGCGCCTTCGTCCGGGCCCTCGAGGTGGTGCGGTCGACCCCCGCCGACGAACTGGCGTCCCGGGCGACCAGCGGCACCCTCACCGAGCTCGAGGGCATCGGATCGTCGAGCGCGGCGCTGATCGCCGAGGCGCTGCGCGGCGAGGTGCCCGCCTACCTGGCCCGGCTCGAGGCCCGCACGCAGGTGCCGATCACCCCCGAGGGCGCTCGCTACCGCGAGGCGCTGCGCGGCGACTGCCATCTGCACTCGACCTGGAGCGACGGCGGCGCGTCGATCGCAGCGATGGCGGCGACGGCCATCCAGCTCGGGCACGAGTACCTGGTGCTCACCGACCACTCGGCCCGGCTCACGGTGGCCCACGGTCTCGACGAGGCCCGCCTCGCGCTGCAGCTCGACGAGATCGAGCGCCTCAACCGGGCGATCGCGGAGCAGGGCCACGACTTCCGGGTGCTCACCGGGATGGAGGTCGACATCCTCGAGGACGGACGCCTCGACCTCGACGACGAGATGCTCGCCGCACTCGACCTGGTGGTGGCGAGCGTGCACTCCAAGCTGCGGATGGACCACGACGCGATGACCGAGCGGATGGTGGCGGCGGTGAGGTCCCCACACGTCGACGTGCTCGGCCACTGCACCGGACGGCTGATCGGCAAGCGCCCGCCGTCGACCTTCGATGCCGATCGCGTCTTCGCGGCCTGCGCCGTGTCGGGCACCGCCGTGGAGCTCAACTGCCGCCCCGAACGGCTCGACCCGCCCCGCGAGCTCCTCGATCGGGCGATCGCGCACGGGTGCTGGTTCTCGATCGACTCCGACGCACACGCCACCGGCCAGCTCGAATGGCAGCCGCACGGCTGCGACCGGGCCGCGGCGAGCGGGGTGCCCGTGGAGCGGGTCATCAACACGATGTCGGCCGACGATCTGGTGGCCTGGTGCGGCTCGGGTGGTGACGCCCCGCGCGGCCGGTAACATCGAGGCCCTATGTCGAAGAAGACGAAGAAGCGCAAGGCCCGTCTGCGCCGCTCGAAGGCGAACCACGGCAAGCGCCCCAACATGGGCCGCTGAGCCGCCTCCGCGCTCGCACACCTCAACTCCTCGGCCCCACGTGGGTCCACCCGTCGCCGCTCGACCGATCCGGTCGGAGCGGCGTCGTCGCGTCAGGACCCGCCCTCGCCGGGCTCCGTACACTCGGGCCATGACGCCACGACCGGTGCCCCCGGTACCCCCGGTCCCCGCGACGCCACGGGAGGCCGTGGTCGACGTGCTCCACGGTGTGGAGGTCGCCGACCCGTATCGCTGGCTCGAGGACGGCTCGTCACCCGAGGTCGCCGACTGGGTGGCGGCACAGAACGCCCGGACCCGTGCCGCACTCGACGCCCGCGCCGACCGGGCCGCCTGGCACGCACGACTGCTTCCCCTGGCCGAGCTCCCGGTGGTGCTCGGTGCCCAGGTGCGCGGCCAGGTGCTCGTCACCCTCGAGCGTGCGGCCGGGGCCCCACAGGCCGCACTCGTCGCCCGACCAGCCGACGACCCGGCGGCGACGCCGGTGGTGCTCGCCGACCCGGCCGCCGGTGCCGCAGATGCCGCGGCGGCCGTCGACTGGTTCGCCGTCTCGCCCGACGGGGCACTGGTCGCGGTCGGCGTGAGCGAGGGCGGGACCGAGGACAGCGTCCTGCGGGTGGTGCGCACCGCCGACGGCGGATCGCTGACCGAGGAGATCCCGCACACCCGTGCGTGCAGCGTGGCCTGGGACCCCGACGGCGCCGGATTCCACTACACCCGGTACCCGGCGGGCGACCAGTACCACCGCACGGTCCACCACCACAGCCTCGGCGCCGACTGGACCGAGGATCCGGTGGTGTGGGCCGAGCACATCACACCCGAGACCTGGCCGAACGTCACCGCCTCGCTCGACGGTCGCCACCTGCTCGTCACCGCGATGGTCGGCTGGAGCCGGACCGATCTGCACCTGCTCGACCGAGCCGCGGGCACCTGGCGGACCTTGCAGTCGGACGTGGAGGCCACCACGGGGCTGGAGTTCACCCCCGACGGTGCGGCCCTGGTGGGCGTGACCACCCTCGACGCGCCGCTGGGCCGACTCGTCCGGCTCGAGCTCCAACCCGTTCCGCCCGTCGATCCGAGCGGCTGGCGCACGCTCGTCCCCGAACGCGAGGTGGTGCTCGGGGCGACGGTCGTGGCCGGCCCGACGGTGCTCGCGGTGACCACCCGGCGTGCCGTCGATGCGATCGAGCGGTGGGGTCTCGACGGCGCGCCCAGCCGCGGGGTGGAGGGGCTCGGGGCCGTCGCCGTCGACGGCCTCACCGCCGATCCGCTCACCGGTCGGGCCTATGCGATCGTGTCGGGGTTCGATGCGCCGGCTGCGCTCTCGCGACTCGACGGGGCCGCCGATCCGGGTTCGACGATCCTGCGGCGTCCGTGGCTGCCGCAGCTCGACGCGTCGGCTGGGCGGGCGCTGCCGCACCTCGTGGTCGAGGCGATCGACTACGTGTCGACCGACGGCACGGTGATCGGGATGTTCCTCATCCGTGACGAGTCGACGGCGGTCGGTGCGGACACGCCGACGATCCTCACGGGGTACGGCGGGTTCGCGATCGCGAACACGCCGGCGTTCTCGCCGCTGGCGGCGGCCTGGTGCGCGGCTGGTGGGCAGTACGCCGTGGCCGGGCTGCGCGGCGGCTACGAGCACGGCGAGGAGTGGCATCACGCCGGGCGTCGTGAGCACAAGCAGCGGGTGTTCGACGACTTCCACGCCGCAGCCGACCATCTGGTGCGCAGCGGGCGGACCAGCCGCGAGCACCTGGCCATCGCCGGCGGGTCGAACGGCGGGCTGCTGGTGGGTGCCGCGCTGACCCAGCGACCCGATCTGGCGCGGGCGGTGTGGTGCGCGGTGCCGCTGCTCGACATGATCCGCTTCCCGCAGTTCCTCATCGCTCGCCTGTGGACCGACGAGTACGGCGATCCCGAGGTGGCCGAGGAGTTCGACTGGCTCCACGCCTACTCGCCGTATCACCACGTCCGGCCGGCCACGGCCTATCCGGCCGTCCTGCTCACCACCGCCGAGGGCGACACCCGCGTCGACCCGTTGCACGCCCGCAAGATGGCGGCCGCGCTCCAGGCCGTGGTACGCGATCAGCAGACCCGACCGGTCCTGTTGCACCAGGAGTCGCGGGCCGGGCACGGCGTCGGCAAGCCGGTGACCAAGCGGGTGGCGGAGTGGGCCGACGTGCTGTCGTTCCTGTCGTGGCAGCTCGGGATCGACGGCTCGATCGGCGCCGGCGCATGAGCGAGGCACGGGTCGAGTGGCTGAGCGTGGGTGCCACCGCGGCCACGTGGCGGACGATCGGCCTGGTGGTCGGTCCGGGCGGGCTGATCCCCTTCGTGGGGACGGGCGTGCGCGTCGTGGAGGGCGCGGAGCCCGGGATGCAGGGGTGGGCGCTGAGCGGGATCGATCCCGCGGTCACCGAGATCGACGGCGTCCCGACCGAGGCGGTGCCGGCCTCGTCGCCGACGTTCGCCGACCACGAGCTCGGCGCGATCGGGCTCGACCACGTGGTCCTGCTGACCGACTCGCTCGAGCGGACCTGTGGCGCGATCGCCGATGCGACCGGTGCGCCGCTCAAGCGGATCCGCGACCTCGGCACGATGCGGCAGGGCTTCCACCGCATCGGCCCGGGTGGCCTGGTGGTCGAGGTGGTCGAACGCCCCGAGCTCGAGGGCGTCGGGCACGCCACGGCCTGGGGGTTCGTGATCGACGTCGATGACCTGGATGCCGCGGTGGCCTCGCTCGGCCCCGACCGGATCGGGGAGCCCAAGGAGGCCGTGCAACCCGGTCGCCGGATCGCGACGGTGCGGTCGTCGGTGGGCCTGGGCGCTGCGATCGCGCTGATGTCCTCGCACGTTCGGTGACGGCCCGGGCGTCCGGGTCGGTGGCACCGGTCGATCAGTCCGCTTCGTCGACCCGGGCGAGGTGCGCCCGACCGTCGGCGCAGTCGGCCAGCAGCGGGCACCAGCGACAGGCCGGACCCGCTCGGGTGATCGGGGCTCGCCCCTCGACGGTGAGGGCGATGAGCACGTCGATGGCGTCGAGCGTTCGCCGGACGGCCGTGCGCAGCACCGCCGGGGTGACGTCCTCGACGTGGGCCTGGCCGGCGTCGAGGTAGAACGAGGCGACCTTGCGCGGCGGGAGCCCGGTGCGCAGTGCCTCGACCAGTGCGTAGAAGCGCAGGTCCTCCCGGTGCACCGGGTTCATCCGGCCGGTCTTGAGGTCGATGATGACCTTGCGGCTCTCGCCCCCCACGTTGCGGCCGAGGACGAGGTCGACCTTGCCGTTGAGCACGATCGGACCGCTCAGGGGCCACTGCACGCGGGCCTCGGTCATGGGGGTGGCGCGTCGGTCGAGGGGCGGGAAGCACTCGACGAACTTGGTGACCCGCTCGACGGCCAGGCCACGCAGCTCGGCCTCCTCCGCTGGGTCGAGCGCGGCGATCCAGTCGCTCAGCTGCGAGTCGCCGCCGGCGAGCACCTCGATGGCCTCGTCGACGAGTTCGCGCGGGGTCGGATCGCCGCGCCAGTTGACGAGCAGCTGGATCGCCTTGTGGGCGACCTGCCCGCCGGCGACCGGCGGCGACCACGAGAACTCGTCGGGCGCGAGGTGTCGGACCTCGCAGCCGAGCACGCCGGCGACGGTGAACTTGTTGACGTACAGGGTGCGGTCGCCGAGACGATCGCCGAACGCCTCGAACGCGTCGAGCAGGTCGCGCTCGAGCGCGGCGATCTGCTCGGGGTCGAACACCACCGGCTCGCCGCTGCGTCGCAGCACGGCGAGGGTCCGCTGCTGCAGCGCGGTGAGCTCGTGCCCGTCGGGGGATGCCTGCACCTCGCTCACCGTCGGGATCGTACCGAGGGGGTGTCCGCAGGGTCCGGTGTCGTCCGGTGTCAGACACGCTGCACCTGGTCGCGCTGCAGCTCCGTCCGTTTGCGGCAGGGGCGCGTCACACCCCTCGCGTAGAACGGTGGCATGGACACCGTGACCACCGTCGACTTCGCCACCGCCGCCCGTCTGCTCACCCGGGCGGCGCGCGGTCGTGGGCTGGTCGGGCCGGGGTTCCGGTGCCCGCCGCGGCTGGTCGGCGTCGACCGCAGCATCCGGCGTCGCCCCGAGGGGCCGGTGGTCGCGGTGCGGTTGCGCGGGCGTCCGATGCCGGCGGTGCTGGCCGACATGATCGAGGGCGTCGTCGTCGCCAACGGCTTGCGACCACCGGCCGCCGATCGCCTGCGCGCCGAGCTGTGGGCAGCGCTCGGGGTCGAGGCCGGTTCGCCTGCCGGGTCGGTCGCCGGGTCGGTCGCCGAGCCGGTCGCCGAGCCGGTCGATCGATCGACGCGAGTCGCCTGAGCCCGGACGCGCCACGGGGGCGGGCCCGTGAGCCCGCCCCCGTGGGATGTGCGTCGTTCAGTTCGTGATCAGAGCTGCATCGCCTTGATCTCGAGGAACTCCTCGAAGCCGTGGCGGCCGTACTCGCGGCCCACGCCCGACTGCTTGTAGCCGCCGAAGGGGGCGTTCGGGTTGAACGCGCCGCCGTTCACCTCGACCTGGCCGGTGCGCATCTTGCGGGCGAAGGCCTTCGCACGGTCGGCGTCGGCCGACCACACACCACCGGCGAGGCCGTAGACCACGCCGTTCGCGATGCGCACGGCGTCGGCCTCGTCGTCGTAGGGGAGGATCGACAGCACCGGGCCGAAGATCTCCTCCTGGGCGATGGTCATGTCGGGGGTGACCCCCGAGAAGACGGTCGGGCGGACGTAGAAGCCGGTGTCGAGGCCCTCGGGGGCGCCGAGGCCGCCGGCCACGAGCGTGGCGCCCTCGTCGATGCCCCTCTGGATGTAGCCCTGGACGCGGTCACGCTGCGCTGCCGAGGCGAGCGGGCCGAGGTGGACGCCGTCGGCGAACGGGTCGCCGACCACCATGGCCTCGCAGGTGGCGCCGGCCACGGCCTCGGCCTCGGCCAGACGGTCGCGGGGGACGAGCATGCGGGTGAGCGCCGAGCAGGTCTGGCCCGAGTTGAGGAACGCCTTGCCGACGCCGTCGGCCACGGCCTTGGCGAACCCGGCCTGGTCGAGGTCGTCGAGGAGCACGTTGGCCGACTTGCCACCGAGCTCGAGGGCGACCTTCTTGATGGTCTCGGCGCCGACCTGGGCGACGCGCTTCCCGGCGCGGGTGGAGCCGGTGAACGACACCATGTCGACGTCGGGGTGCGCCGCGATGGCCTCACCGACGACCGGGCCGACCCCCGTGACCAGGTTGAACACGCCGGCGGGGAGCCCGACCTCGTGGATGATCTCGGCGAGGATGAACGCATCGACCGGGGCGACCTCGCTCGGCTTGAGCACGACGGTGCAGCCGGCGGCCATCGCGAAGGCGATCTTCGCGGCGATCTGGTGGAGCGGGTAGTTCCAGGGCGTGATGCAGCCCACGACGCCGATCGGCTCGCGGGTGACGATCGAGTTGCCGACCTGCTCGTCCCATGCGAACGACTCGGCGGTGGCGGCGGCCTGGTTGAACGAGTTGATCGGCAGGCCGACCTGGACCAGCTGGCTCAGCCACTTGGCCATGCCGGTCTCCTTGGAGATGGCGGTCGCGATCTCGTCCATGCGGGCGCCGAGGGCGTCGCCGATGCGCTTCATGTACTTGGCGCGCTCGTCGACGGGGAGCTGCGACCAGCTCTCGAACGCGGCCGTGGCCGCGGCGACTGCGGCGTCGACGTCGGCGGGCCCGCCGAGGGGGATGGTCGCCATGACGTCCTCGGAGACCGAGTCGATGACGTCGATGGTGTCGGTGGTGCTGGGGGTGACCCAGGCGCCGTTGATGTAGAACTGGCCGTACGTGCTCATGACCCTCGATCGTTCCAGATCGCGGCGCCGGGGCACCCATCGTGCCGGTCGTCACCGTGACCCTCGGGGGCACCTAGCCTCGACAGCGTGATCGACCACCTGGCGGACGACCCGATCCTCCTCGTGTTCCTCGTGGTCGGGATCGGTGCGGGGATCGGCACCCTGCGGTATCGCGGCCTGGCCGTCGGCCCGGCCGCTGCGCTGTTCGTCGGCCTTGCCGTGGGCGCGATCGACGATCGCCTGAGCGGTGCGTCGGGCCTCGGCCTGCTCCGGGAGCTCGGGCTCGTGCTGTTCACCTACACCCTCGGCCTGGCCTCGGGGCCGACCTTCGCGGCCGGGCTGCGACGCGGCGGCGCGAAGGCACTCGCGGTCACCGCGGCGTCGGTGGCGATCCTGGCTGGGCTCGCCACCGCGGCGGCGGCGGCGGTCGGTCTGACCCCGGCGGAGCGGGCCGGGGTGTTCGCCGGTGCCGCCACGAACACCCCGTCGTTGCAGGCTGCCGTCGACGCCGTCAGCGAGGGCGATCCGGTGGTCGCGTACTCGCTCGCCTACCCCTCCGCGGTGCTGGCGATGTTGCTGGTGCTCACGTTCTTCCTCGCGCAGCACCGCCGACTCCCGGCCGTGCTCGAACCGCCACCGTCGCCACCCCGCCCCGAGGAGCTCGTGAACTGGACGGTGCGCATCGCGCGCACCGGGTTGCCGAGCCTGGGGGAGCTGCGGGAGCAGTACGACGGCATCGGCTTCAGTCGGATCGAACACGACGGGATCGTCGCGATCGCCGATGCCAGCCACGTGCCGACCGACGGCGACTCGGTGGTGGTGGTCGGCCCGCCCGAGGCGGTGACGGCCTTCGCCGCCGCAGTGGGGGAGCGCAGCGATCACCACCTCCCGCTCGATCGCTCGGCCTTCGACTTCCGCCGGATCGTCGTGTCGAACCGCAAGCTCGCGGGCCGGCGTGTCGGCGACCTCGACCTGGCGGCCCGCTACGGCGTGCGCGTCACCCGGGTGCGCCGTGGTGACGACGATCTGGTGGCCGACGACGACGTGGTGCTCGCGCTCGGCGATCGGGTGCGAGTGGTCGGGACGCCCGAGTCCCTGGCGCGGGTCGCCCGCGAGCTGGGCGATTCCGAGCGGGGCTTGTCGGAGGTCGACGGGCTGGGCTTCGCGCTCGGGATCGCGGCCGGGCTGGCCGTCGGTGCGGTCGAAGTGCCGCTGCCGGGTGGTGCCGGGCTGTCGCTCGGTGCCGGTGGTGGCCCGCTGGTGGTGGGCCTCGTGCTCGGGTTGCTGTCGCGGACCGGGCCGATCACCTGGCAGATCCCACACGGGGCCAACCTCGTGTTCCGCCAGATCGGGATCCTGGTGTTCCTCGCGGCGGCCGGGCTCGGCTCGGGTTCGGCCTTCGCGGACGCGATCGCCACCCGTGACGGGTTGGTGCTCGCGGGCGCCGGCGCGGTGGTGGCCCTGGCATTCGCGCTGGTGATCCCGCTGGTGGTGCAGCTCACCCTGCGCCTCGACCGGGTGGCGGCGGTCGGCACCTTCGCCGGCATCGAGACCCAACCCGCTGCGCTGGCCTATGCCGTCGAGCGCACCGGCGGCGACGAGCGGGTGAACGCGGCGTACGCGCTCGTCTTCCCCGCGGCGATGATCGCCAAGATCATCGCCGTCCAGTTCCTCGTGTGAGCCCAGAGGCCCCGCGCCGCCGTGTCCACCTCTGGGCTGCAGATCCGGTCACATCCGAACGAATCCGCAGCCCAGAGTCGCACCGGTTGCGCCCGATACGGTCGTGTCGGGCCCGGGTGGCGGAACTGGCAGACGCGGGGGGCTTAAACCCCCCTGGAGGAGACTCCATGTGGGTTCGAACCCCACCCCGGGCACCATGCCTCTCCAGTCGGGCTCGCGTCACAGAGACGCCAAGCTCGTCTGCGACGGTCATGCCGTTCGTAGAGCTCGGACGACGTCGATGGCGATGGTCGTTGCGTCGGTCTCCGAGAGGTCGCCGTCGGTGACGGCATCGGCGAGCGCGAGGAGCGCACTCGTCGTCATCCACACGGCGGCTCGCGCTCGGCCGATCGCTCGCTCACTTCGCAGGGTTCTGGGCCATCGTCGGAGCTCGTCGGCGACGAACTGCTCTCGTGCGCGTCGGAGCGCCGGGTTGCCGACATTCGCTGCCAGCAGGCGCACGACCCGGCGATCTGCCGGCGGGATTCGCAGCAGGTGCCCGAACGATGCCCGTACTGCGGTGTCGGGGTCGACGGTCGAGGTGTGCGGCAGGGCAGCCCGGTAGCGGGCGAGTCGGTCGGCGACGAACGCTTCGTAGAGCCCGTCGAGATCGTTGAAGTGGTCGTACACGAGCTGACGGCTCACTCCGGCCTCATTCGCGACGCCTGCCATGGTGATCCCGCCGAAGCCCGCACGGTCGAAGACGACGCCAGTCGCATCGAGCAGCTGGCGACGTCGGTCCCCGGCACGTAGGTAGGGGCGCTTGTTCACGGTTGACCCAACAATTTGACAGAGTGTACAATTGTAAGGTGCTCGCGGCGAACACCCTCACCCCCGAGCCGCATCGCTCCGCAGGGCTCGCCGGTCAGCTGAACATCCGCACGAGTCCGGAGCGGTGATGGCGACCGACAGCAGCGTTCTCCGCACCCCGTTGTGCGATCACCTCGGCATCGACCTGCCGATCATCTCGGCCGGGATGGGCCCGATCGCGGGACCCGACCTCGTCGCGGCCGTGTCGAACGCTGGAGGCCTCGGCGTGCTCGGGTGCACGTCGATGTCGGCCGACGAGGTCCGCGCGGTGATCCGCAGGACCCGGGAGTTGACCGATCGGCCGTTCGGGGTCGACTTGATCCTGCCGGCGCGCCTGGAACAGGGCGGGATCCGCATTGGCGACATCGCTGAGCGGATTCCGGCCGAGCACGCCGCCGCCGCACGTCGCATCGCAGCAGAGCTGGGCGTCGAACCGCCTCCCGATCGTCGTGTCGGTGGTCCGGCTGGTGGACGCAACGCGCTCGGGACCGATGCTGAAGCGCAGATCGCCGTCGTGGTGGAGGAGCAGGTGCCCGTGTTCGTCGGCGCACTCGGCACTCCTGCTGCGTTCGCAGGTCGTCTCCACGATGCCGGCATCGTGGTCATGTCGGTGGTCGGGAGCACCAAGCAGGCGGTCCAGGTGGCTCGCGATGGGGCGGATGTCGTCATCGCCCAGGGCACCGAGGGTGGCGGCCACACCGGTCACGTCGGCACCATGGCGCTCCTCCCGCAAGTCCTCGACGCGGTGGATGTCCCGGTCGTGGCCGCCGGCGGGATCGGCGACGGACGCGGCCTGGCCGCGGCACTCGTCATGGGGTGCCAGGGGGTCTGGGTGGGGACGCGCTTCCTGGCGACGTTCGAATCCGGACTCGCGGAGTGGCAGAAGGCCGAGCTGCTGGCAGCTGCGGACCAGTCGCCGGTGATCAGCCGGGCGTACACGGGCAAGCAGTTCCGGCTGCTGCCCAACCGCTGGACCGAGGCGTGGGAACGGGCCGACGTGGACCCGCTGCCGATGCCACTCCAACCGGTCCTGACCGAGCTCGTGCTCGGTGGGCTCGCGACCGATCGGGGCGGCCGCCAAGGCGTGTCGATGAACGGTGCCGGCAACATCACCGGTCTCCTCACGGAGATCCTGCCGGCAGCGACGGTGGTCGAAACGATGGCGGCCGAGGCCGCGTCACGCCTGGCGGCCCGATGACTCCGCCCTTCGTCCGGACGCCGGACGACCACTTCGAAGGACTCACCGACTACCCGTACGCGCCGAACTACATCGCGGTCGACGGGTTGCGGATGCACTACGTCGACGAAGGTCCGGCCAACGGGCCGGTCGCGCTGATGCTGCACGGCATGCCCACGTGGAGCTACCTGTATCGCCATGTCATCCGCGTGATGAGCGAGGCGGGGTATCGCTGCATCGCACCCGACCACATCGGATTCGGCCGGAGCGACAAGGTCACCGACCCGGACTGGTACGACATCGCCCGCCACACGACGAATCTCACCTCGCTCATCGAACGGCTCGACCTCGACGACATCACCCTCTTCGTGCAGGACTGGGGCGGGCCGACCGGGCTCGCCCAGGTCGCGGCGATGACCGAGCGCTTCAGCCGGCTGGTGATCATGAACACCTGGCTGCATCACGACGGCTACGAGTACACACCTGCGATCCGGAACTGGATCGATCAGAACCGCCCGGGCGGTCTGTTCCGCGACCACATCCCGGACAGATTCGGCTGGGGCACGCTCATGGTCGTCGGCACACGACGCGCCGACCCTACGCAGGCCTTGTTCCCGATGCTCCAGGGCGGGAGCCCGACGCTCGACCGGGACGTCGAGGCGGTCCGCGACGCGTACGACGCGCCGTTCGTCGGCCTCGGCGAAGTCGGCGTCACGGGACCTCGCCAATTCCCGCTGTCGATCCCCGTGCATGACCATGCCCGGGGCAACGGCGATGAGCAGGCCCGCCACTTCCGCGCCATCAACTCGATCTCGCTGCCCGTTCACTTCGTGTGGGGACTCGCTGACGACGTGTTCACCGGGTCATGGGGCCGCCGGTGGCACTCGTTGATCCCGGACGCCACCTGGGACGCGTTCGAAGACGCCGCCCACTTCGTACAGGACACCCACGGGGCTGAGGTCGCTCGCATCGTGCTCGGCCACATCAGGCACTGAGATGCCGGGTGCCAGGTCGTGAGCCGCGAGCCACGCGTTGACGATCCCAGCGTGGGAACGAGCCGACAGGACGCTCAGCCCTCCGCGATGCTCCCCTCCTCGCGCCCGGGCTCGAGGTGTGTACCGCCTCGGCGGAGGAGCCAGACGGCGAACCACAGCTCGCCGACCACGGACGGCACGGCGACGATGGCCAAGAAGACGTTCTCGACGTCCGCGTAGTCGGCGAGCATGGCGCGGGCGAGCGTGTCGACGACGTACGCGGCGCCGGCCACCATCAGCACGTAGCCGAGGACCGGCGATGTCCACCGGGATGCGACGACCAGCGAGCCGATCACGATCACGATCAGGTGCACACCGAAGCACATGAGGCCGATGAGCCAGGCGTACTCGAACGCGTCGACGGCGAGGAGGACGTGGGTATCGAGTTGCGCCGGTGCGAGCGCGTCGAGGGAGCCGTCGCCGCGGAGCAGCTGGAGCGCCACGAAGAAGAAGATCAACGCGACGCCGAGGAACACCGTGTAGACGAGCCGGAACCAGGCCGCCAGGAGCGACAGGTCGCGACCGAGGGTGCGGAACAGGATGAAGAGGGCCCACGCGACGACGTCGACGACGAACACGATCGCGAAGGCCACGAGGCCGGCCCGGAACAGACCCTCCGAGTCGACGATGTTCCGGGCCGTTGCAGCGGCATCGCCCGACTCGATGAGCCCGTTGACGACGACGAAGTTGGCGAAGATCGCCAGGACGAAGATGACGAGGTACCCGATGCCGGCGATCAGGGCGGCCCGACGAGGCGCTACCTCGGTGACGGGTACGGCGAAGGGGGCGGTGGTGGTCATGTGTCGTGTCTCCCGGTCGCGTTCAGGTCGTGTCTCCCGGTCGCGTTCAGATGGTGACGACGGTCGTGCCGCGGCTGCGGCCAGCCCCGACGAGTTCGATCGCGGCGGCGGCCTCGGACAGGGGATAGGTCGCGTCGACGTGCGGGGCCAGTGCCCCACGGGTGACGTACTCGAGGAGCGTCTCCAGGTCGGCGAGGTTCGGCGTGGAGATGAGCGGCCGCAGGTCCTGGCGGACGAAGGGAGAGAGCAAGGCGGCGCGAATCGTCCGCCCGAAGCCCATCGTGGTGCGCCCGCCCGATCCTCCGACGATGACGAGGGTCCCGTCGGGGCGGAGCGCACGGCGCAGCTCGGCGAGGGGCCGGTTCCCGGCGAGGTCGATGATCACGTCGAAGCGGTGTTCGCCATCGCCGATCGCCTCGGCCGTGTAGTCGATGACGTGGTCGGCGCCGAGCTCGCGGACGAGGTCGAGGTTGCGGGTGCTGGCCACCCCGGTCACCACGGCGCCGAACGACTTGGCCAGCTGGACAGCGAACGATCCGACGCCGCCTGAGGCCCCGAGGACGAGGACCTCATCGCCGGGCTCGACCCCACCCTGGTCGCGGACCGCCTGGAGTGCGGCGAACCCGGCGACCGGGAGCGCGGCGGCCGCCTCGAAGCCCAGCTCGGCGGGCATCGCGGCGAGCTGCCCCTCCGGGATCGCGACGAAGTCGGCGAGGGCTTCGTGGCCCCAGCCCACCACCTTGTCGCCGACCCTGAACCGGGTGACCGACTCGCCGACCGCCTCGACCACTCCGGCGAACTCCAGCCCGGCGATGCGGTGCTTGGGCGTGCGGACACCGTAGGACGGACGGGCGACGTAGGGAAGGCCGTGGGTGATCAGCCAGTCGCCCTTGGCGATGCCCGTCGCCCGGACGCCGACGAGCACCTCGTGCGGGCTCGCAGCCGGCGTCTCGATGTCGTCCAAGCGGAGGACCTCATGAGGTGCTCCGAAGGCTTCGTGGATGATCGCCTTCATCGTTCGCTCCCTGCGACGCGCCGTACTGGCGTGATTTACGGTGTAAATACACTGTACATTTACACTGTAAATTCGTCAACCGGGAGTGGAGATGTCCGAACGAACAGCGATGCGCCAGCCGGTCACTCGTGACCGGATCTTCGACGCGGCCTTCGCGATCGCCGACCAGGACGGCGTCGGTGCGCTGAGCATGCGGCGTATCGGCAAGCTGCTCGGCGTCGAGGCCATGGCGCTCTACAACCACGTCGCCGACAAGGACGAGATCCTCGACGGCATCGTCGGACGGGTGCTCGCCGAGATCCCGCTCCCGAGACAGGACTCGGACTGGAAGGACGCGATGCGCGAACGCGCCTCGGCCGCCCGCCACGTGTTCCTCCGTCATCCGTGGGCCGTCGGGCTCCTCGAGACCAGGAGCGCGAACTCCAGCCCGGCCCGGCTCCAGTACTTCGACGCGGTGTTGGGCTGCCTGCGTACGGCCGGCTTCGACGCCACGCTCGCGATGCAGGCCTTCTCGACGCTCGACAGCTTCGTCTACGGCGCCATCCTGCAGGAGGTGACGCTGCCGTTCGACGGCCCCGACAGCCTCGAGGCCGTCGGTGACGACCTGCTCGCGCAGATGGGCGCGGCGTACCCACACCTCACCGAGGCGACAGCTCGCGCCATGGCGGATGGTTGGAGCCACGCCGACCAGTTCCGGTTCGGGCTCGACCTCGTGCTCGACGCGCTCGAACGGTGCCGCGACGAGCGGTGAAGGCGCCGGCCCGTCCGACCGTCGAACGACGCTGCCGTGTCCGGCGGTTCGGCTGGGATCCCAGGTCGCGTCAACGTGCGGCCGGACGGATGCGGTAGCGCACGGGGAGGTGCTTGAGCCCGACGACGAACGACGAGTGGATCCACTCGGGTTCGCCGATCAGCTCGATCGACTCGAGCCGGGAGGTGAGCTCGAGCCAGAGCGCCCGTTGGGAGCGCTTCGCGAGGTTGGCGCCGAGGCAGAAGTGTTCACCGACGCCGAACCCGAGGTGGCGGTCGATGGGACGGTCGACGCGGAAGCGGAACGGGTCGTCGAACACATCCTCGTCGCGGTTGGCCGACGCGTAGAAGAGCACGACGGCCTCGCCCTTCGCGATGTCCTGGCCGCCGATCGAGGTGTCCACCGATGCGGTCCGCTTCATGTAGTTCACCGGGGACGTCCACCGGGTGAGCTCATCGACGGCCCGGTCGATCAGGCCCGGGTCGGCCTGCAGCTTGGCGAGCTCGTCGGGGTGCTCGAGGAAGGCGTTCATGCCGCCGACGAGCGCGTTCTTGGTGGTGTCGTGTCCGGCGCTGAACACGATCAGGTAGTACCCGACGGTCTCCATCATCCCCATCGGCTCGCCGTCGACCCGACCGTTCGCGAGGAGCGTCGCCAGGTCGTCGCGCGGGCAGCCGCGGCGGTCCTGGATGATGGCGTCGAACATGGAGTAGAGCTCCATGGCGAGCTCCATGATCGCGACCTGGCGGTCCTGCCCCTCGCGTTGCAGCTCCGGGTCGTCGAAGGCGAAGAGCTGGTTCGTGAGCCGGAGGATGTCGGGCTCCTGCTCCCGTGGCACTCCGAGCATGGTCGACAGGACGCGCAGCGGGTGGGCCGCGGCGACGTCGGTGGCGAAGTCGCACTCGCCCTCGCCGGAGGCGCCGGCGAGGCGGTCGACGGTCTCGCGGGCGCTGCGCTCGATCACGTCGTCGAGCTCGGTGATCGCCTTGGGTGTGAAGACGCGGCTCGCCACCCGCCGGTACGCCCAGTGCTCGGGCGGGTCCATCGTGATGATCGTGCGCATCGACGCGAACGCGCTCGTCTCGAGTGCCTCGTTCTGCGCGGCGGTGAGCACCGTGATCCCCGGTGCCGAGCGGAACCGGTCGGGCGAGGTCGACACGTCGAAGATGTCGTCGTACTTGGTGATCGCCCAGAACGGTTCGAAGCCGGCCGGTTCGCAGCGGTGCACGGGCGACTCGGCGCGCAGGCGCGTCCACAGCTCGTGCGGCGGTCCGTGCTGGGCATACCCGTGGGGTGAGATCAGCTCGAACCCGTCGGTGATGGTCATCGCGCCCCCTGCTTCGATGTGCGAACCCCGATTCGACGCTGACCGTACACCTGCGTGCTTCGGCGCCACCGGTGAGCGGGCGTGCCGCGTGACGCGCGACTGATGCGCTGCTGTAACGGCGACCGATCAAGCTCCGGCCGAACACGCTCGATGCGAGCCATCAGGAGGGAACTGCACCATGTTGATCACCGCGTCAGAACTCACGGCCAGCCCAGGCAAGAGCGGGCATCTCCGCCCCCTCGTGGCGCAGATGCGCGACGCGCTCGGAGCGGCATCGAACAGGGAGTGGCACGCCTGGGCCGCCGTCACCGGCCGGCCGTACGGGACGTTCATGCTCAGTACGCGCTTCGACGACTACACCGACATGATCGGCGCTCAGATGCAGGTCGCCGCCTCGACCGAGTGGGCTGCGCTCGCCGCTGCCGCCGACGGTGTGCTCGCCCACCCAGCGCCGACCACGCTGACCGAGGTCATCGCCGTCACCGGAGAGCCATCGGCACCGAAGCAGTTCACGCTGATCACGAGGGCGGTCATCGACCGCTCGGCCATGATGGACGCCATCGGCTGGTCGACCCAGGTGGCCGAGCACCTCACCAAGGTCACCGGCATCGGCGCAACGGTGTGTACGTCGGCGGCCGGCAGGATGTTCGAGGTCGTCTGGATCGCCGGCGTCGACACGCCCCAGGAGCTCGACAAGATGCACGCCATCAACACCGACGCCGGGTACCTCGAGCTGCTCGCCACAGCGGGCACGGGCGGGCTGTTCGAGCAGGGAGCGAGCGAACGCATGCTCCTGGCCAAGCTGCCCTGAGCCGTCTCGTGTGGGAGAACCACGCGGTGGCGTCACTCACCCGACGACTGCGTCACGAGTGAGGCGCCGCCGCGTGGTCGGTCACCACGCGCAGTCGAGGTGCTTGATGCCGTGGATGAAGCTGCTGACCAGCATCGAGGGTTCGCCGACGGAGCGGATCTCGGGCATCTGCTCGTGCAACTCGCGGAAGGCCATCGTGATCTCGCGTCGGGCGAGGTTCGCGCCGAGGCAGAAGTGCGGCCCACCCGCCCCGTACCCGACATGGTTGTTCGGCGTCCGCGTGATGTCGAAGCGGTGCGGGTCCTCGAAGTGCTCCTCGTCGCGGTTGGCGCTGTTGTAGTACATGACCACCTTGTCGCCGGCCGCGATCTTGACCCCGGCGATCTCGGTGTCCTGGGTGGCCCGCCGTCGCATGTAGATCACGGGGCTGGCCCATCGCACGATCTCCTCGGCGGCGGTCTTGGCATGGCCGTCGAAGTCGCCCCACCACAGGTCGCGCTGGTCGGGGTGTCGGGTGAGCTCGAGCAGCCCGTGGCTGATCGCGTTCCGTGTGGTCTCGTTGCCGGCCGTGGCCAGGAGGATGAAGAACGACGCGATCTCCATCGACGACAACCGGTCGCCGTCGACGTCGGCCTCGACGAGTGCCGTGCACAGGTCGTCGCGCGGGTTGGTTCGCCGGTCCTCCGCCATCGCCACGGCGTAGGCGGCGACCTCCTGCGCCACCTGCTCGAAGGTGCCGTAGTCGCCGAAATCGTCGTCACCGGCGCCGAGGATGACGTTGGTCCAGTGGAACACCCGTTCCTCGTCCTCTTCCGGGATGCCCATCATGGCGCAGATGATCTGGAGCGGCAGTGGTGCCGCGAACTCGGCGACGAAGTTGCATCGCCGGTCGGGATGACGCTCGATCATCCGTGCGACCAGACCGCGCGCACGCTCGGCCACGGCCGCTTCGACCTGCGCGACCATCCTCGGGGTGAAGGCCTTCTGCACGATGCTGCGCAGGCGGAAGTGACGGGGATCGTCGAGCGCGATCATCGAGCCGAAGAACTCGGCCACCTCCGGTTGCTGATCGGGGATGACGATGCTCGGGATCGAGCTGAACAACGCCGGATGCCGGCTTGCGTGCCAGACGTCGGCATGCCGGGTCAGGGCCCAGAACCCCGGCCCGACGTCGAAGCCCGGCACCCACTCCGCCTCGTGGAAGAACCGGATCGGGTCGTCCCGGCGCAGCGTGGCGAACGCGGCCTCGCGCTCGGCTTCCGGGCGTTCCCAGAAGGAACGTTCACCGAGTTGGATCGACTCCAACGGGAAGACGTCGTGTGCCGTCACGGTCATGTCGAACCTCCATGGGCGACGCTCGCACCCCCCGACGCGAGCTGACGACGGAACGGTACACCTGTCGGCCAGCCGGTCAGGACGACGTCGGCCAGGCGACGCGCATGCCGAGGTGGCTCATGCCGGTGTCGATCATCTGCGGGCGGCGTGCGGCCGGCCGGTACCGACGGCAGTACGTGTCGGCGCAGAGGTGGGAGCCGCCCTTGATCACCTTGCGCGGCACGGGAAACGTCGGCTGCGCCGGGTCGAGGCTGCCCTCGAGCGGACCGCCTCTGGGGTTCGTCGGGACGCAGCAGGGCTTGTCCGCGGCCGCAGGGTGGCGGGAGGTGTACCAGTCGTCGGTCCACTCCCACACGTTGCCGGCCATGTCGAGCAGGTCGTAGCCGTTGGCTGGGAACGACCCGACGGGGGACGTGCCGGTGAACCCCGACTCCCCGGTGCTGCGCCACGGGAAGTCGGGCCCGTCCCAGGTGTTGGCCATGATCCGTCCGCCCGGGAGCTGTTCGTCGCCCCAGGTGAACTCGGCGCCGTCCAGCCCACCGCGAGCCGCGTACTCCCACTGGGCCTCCGACGGGAGCACGCCGCCGGCCCACGACGCGTACGCGACGGCGTCCTCGTGGGCGATGTGGACCACCGGGTGCGACGAGCGGCCGTCGACGGAGCTCCGTGGACCCTCCGGGTACCGCCACGACGCGCCCGGGGTCCACGTCCACCACTGCGAGAGGTGGCGCAGATCGACGGGGCCCGGCGTGGGGGTGAACACCAGTGATCCAGGCACGAGGTTCTCGACGGGTGCCCCCGGGTAGTCGGCCGGGTCGAGCGGCCGCTCGGCCACCGTCACGTAGCCGGTCGCAGCGACGAACTCGGCGAACTGCTCGTTCGTGACCGGGTGGGCGGCGATCGTGAACGCGTCGACCTGCACCGGATGGGCGGGTGCTTCCTCGGGATAGTGGTGGTCCGATCCCATCAGGAACGTCCCGCCCTCGAGCCGCACCCGCTGCGTCATCAGCTGCCGACGCCCGCCTGCAGCTTCTGCATCAGCTTGTCGATCGTGAACGAGGCCGGCTCCTGGCGTGGCGGGAACTCGATGAGGGTCGCCAACATCGTCGCTACGAAGGTCTGTGCGGGCACGAGGATCCATGCCCGGTCGATCACCCAGTCCCAGTAGGTGTTGGAGGTGATGTCGGCACGTTCGTACGGGTCGGTGCGCAGGTTGAAGATCTTCGGGACGCGCAGCTCGGTGAGCGGTTCGGCCCAGATCTGCAGGGTGCCCACGGCACGCTGCTCGAGGAACACGACCTTCCAGTTGTCGTAGCGCAGCGCGGTGAGGTCGCCGTCGTCGGAGACGTAGAAGAAGTGCTGTCGGGGGCTCGCGTCTGCCTCGCCGCGCAGGTACGGCATCAGGTCGTGGCCGTCGAGGTGGACCTTGTAGGTCGTCCCGCCGAGCTCGGCGCCGGCCTTGAGCTG
>CAYRXQ010000012.1:4833-26735 GCA_964428115.1 uncultured Ilumatobacteraceae bacterium | reverse complement strand
CGCGAGCCTCGACGTGATCCGGGAGCGGATCCGCGACTACACCGAGATCGCCGGCACCGTCTGACCACGGCCCGCCGGCCCGCCCGTCGACCCGCCCGTCGACCCGTCTGACCGGCCGGACGGGTCGGCGGTAGCGTCGATCCCGTGCCCACCCGCTACGACGTCACCCGCGACGAGCTCACCGAGCTGCTCGCCGGCCAGCCGCGGTATCGGGTCGACCAGGTGTGGGAGGGGCTGCACCAGCACCTCGGCGACCCCGAGGAGTGGACCACGCTGCCCAAGGCGCTGCGCGCCGAGCTCGCCGAACGACTCCCGCCCGCGCTCACCACCGTGACCGAGTCGGTCAGCGACGCCGGCGACACCGTCAAGTTCCTCTGGGCGCTCGAGGGCGGCAGCCGCATCGAGACGGTGCTCATGCTCTACCCCGACCGGGCCACCGTGTGCGTGAGCAGCCAGGCCGGCTGCGCGATGGCCTGCGGCTTCTGCGCCACCGGGCAGGCGGGGTTCACCCGTCACCTCACCACCGGCGAGATCCTCGAACAGGTCGTGCGCGCCACGGCGCGCGCCCGCCAGAGCGGGCGCCGGGTCTCGAACATCGTCTTCATGGGCATGGGCGAACCGCTCGCCAACGAGCCGGCGGTGTGGGCCGCCGTCGAGCGCATCCACGGTGAGCTCGGCCTCTCGGCGCGGCACATCACCATCAGCACCGTCGGCCTCGTGCCGGGCATCCGGCGGCTCGCCGAACGACCGCTCCCGGTCAACCTGGCCGTGAGCCTGCACGCCGCCAACGACGAGCTGCGCGACGAGCTCGTCCCGATCAACCGTCGGTACCCGCTCGACGACCTGCTCCGAGCCTGTTCCGACCACCTCCAGGTCACCCGCCGGCGCATCAGCTTCGAGTGGGCGATGATCGACGGGGTCAACGACCGCCCGAGCGACGCCGCCGAGCTCGCCGAGCTGTGCCACCGGCTGCAGCCATCAGCGCACGTCAACCTGATCCCGCTGAACCCGACCCCGGGCTACCCCACCCAGGGCACCCCGCTGGCGCGGGTCCACGAGTTCCGCGACCGCCTCGAGGCGCTCGGCGTGAACGCCACGGTGCGCCGCAACCGCGGGACCGACATCGACGCTGCCTGCGGGCAGCTCGCGGCCGGACAGCCCGTCTCGGTGTCGGCGCCCCGGGTGTTGCGGGTCAGCAGCCCGCGGCCCGCACCGACGGCGTCGGATTGACCGGGACGCTGTTGCCCGGGCGGATCTCGAAGTGCAGGTGCGGCACGCCGGTGGCGTTGCCCGTGTCGCCGACGTAGCCCACGACCTGCCCCTGCGCCACCGGACCGGGTGCACCCTCGTAGCCCGAGAGGTGCGCGTAGTAGTAGCGGTTGCCGTTGTCGCCCATGAGCGACACCGTCAGCCCGCCCAGGCGGTTGCTGCGGAACTCGACCACACCCGAGACCACCGCCTGCAGCGGCGTGCCGGTCGCCGCGAGCATGTCCACGCCCTGGTGGCGCCGGCCGCCACTGCGCGGTGCGCCCCAGGTGTCACCCCAGGCCGAGGTGCCCTGCACCGGGCAGATGATCGCGTCGACGTACCCGCTGCCCGAGGCCGCCGGATTGGATCCGCCGCCGCCGCCACCGGTGCTGCCGCCGGCCGTGCCGCCGCTGGCCCCCGTGTTACCGCTGGTGATGCCCGAGGAGCCGAGGATCGCCGCGGGTGTCGCGGCCGGCGTGGGCGCGGCCCGGCGAGCCGCCTCGGCCTCGCGCCGCTGGAACTCCTCGAGCTGCCGCTGGGCTTCGCGCTGCTGGGCCTCGAGCGCCCGTCGGACCGCCTCGTCCTGGAGCCGCGCCTGCTCGATCGAGCGCAGCCGGTCGACCTCGGCCTCCGCTCCGATGCGCTGCTCCTCGAGGTCGGCCTCGGTCTGGAGGAGGTCGGCCTCGGTCCGGTCGAGTGCGTCCTCGGCCTCGTCGAGCCGGTCACGCGCCGCCTCGAAGTCGTCGAGGGAGGTGGCGCCGGCATCGGCGATCACGGCCACGAGCACATCGGCCTGGACCCGGTCGTTGGGGGTCCGCACGTCGGTGAGCAGCGGGATCCCCGAGGCACCACTCGACGCGAATCGGGCCACGGCTGCGGCCTCGACCGAACGACGCAGCTCGTCGACCTCCTCGCGCAGACCCTCGATCTCGCGCTCGAGCCGCTCCCGCTCCTCGCCGAGGAGGTCGAGTCGCGACGCGGTCCGGAACAGCTCGTCGGCCGCGGCGTTGGCGCGCTCTCGGGCTGCCGAGATCTCTCGGGCGGCACGGGCCGCCGCCTCGTCGTCGGTCGGTACGCCCGAGGATGCGGCCACCGGAGCCGCCGACGTGTTCGGCACGACGAGGCCGACGATGCCTGCGGTGACCAGGGCCCCGAGCGCGAGCACGGTCCGCGACCGCCGCCGGACGGTCACCGCCGCCAGCACGTCACGTCGAGGCGAACCCATCGGGATGGAGGGTACCGGCCGACGACCCGTCGGTTCCGGCACGCCCCACGACCGGGGATCGGCTACACACGGCCTGTGCCCGACGTGCCCGCCGAGACCTCCCCACACCACGCGCTCCCCCTCGACCTCGAGCGGATCAGCGTCGACCGCGGTGGGCGCCGGATCCTCCACGACATCTCGCTGCGCGTCGCGGCCCACGAGCGGTGGCTGGTGCTCGGCGCGAACGGCAGCGGGAAGACCACGCTCGTGCGGATCGCCGCACTCCAGGATCACCCCAGCAGCGGCGTGGTCCGCGTGCTGGGCGAGACCCTCGGCCGGACCGACGTCCGGGTGCTGCGGCGACGGATCGGCTACGTCTCGGCGGCGCTGACCGCTCAGCTGCGCCCGGCGCTCACGGCCCTCGACACCGTGATGACCGCCAAGTACGCAGCGCTCGAGCCCTGGTGGCACCGCTACGACGAGGAGGACCGGGCAGCTGCCCGTCGGAGCCTGGCCCGTCTCGGCGTCGACCACCTCGCCGACCGACCTCTCTCGACGCTGTCCTCGGGCGAGCAGCAGCGCGTCGTGCTCGCCCGAGCGCTGCTACACGACCCGGGCCTGCTCCTGCTCGACGAGCCGTCGGCCCGGCTCGACCTGGGTGGGCGTGAGCAGCTCGTCGCGGCGCTCCACGAGCTGGTCGACGACCCATCGGCCCCACCGATGGTGCTCGTGACCCACCACGTCGACGAGGTCCCGACCGGTGTCACCCATGCCCTGCTCCTGCGCGACGGTCGAGCACTGGTGCAGGGACCGATCGACGAGGTGCTCACCGCCGACGCGCTCAGCGAGTGCTTCGGGCTGCCGCTCACACTCGAGCGGCGCGCCGACGGCCGCCTCAGTGCGTGGGCGCGCTGACCAGCTCGAGCAGGCGGGCACTCCCCCGCCGGATCTCCTCGTCGAGCACCCGCTGCAGCACCCCACCGGTCCACAGCGATCCGCCGTACGACAGGTGCATGGTCAGCCGACATCCGGCGGGCGGTCCGCCGGCCGCGTCGAGCTCCACCGTGAGCACCCAGGGCGAGTGGGCTCGGTCGTCGAGCTCCCGGCGCTCGAACACGACCATGCTGCCGTCGGCATCGGCCCGCGTCCGCATCATCCGAAGCCGCTTCGACCGGGCCAGCGGCCCGAGGTGGGCACGCAGCTCCACGTCCCAGGCCGGCGGGTCACCCTCGACGGGCACGGCCCGGTGGACGAGCTGCATCCACGCCGGGTACCGGTCGAGTGTCGCGACGTAGGGCGCCACGGTGGCGACCGAGACCGGGAGATCGAGCGAGGCGGAGGTCTGCATCGTGACGGTCAGGGTCGCATGCGGCGACGTGGCTGACGTCGGGTGGTCCCGAGGAACGCGCGTGCGAGCAGCTCGCTCGAGGCCCCGGCGACGATCTCGGGATCCGGACGCTCGGTGGCGCCGGTGAGATCGAGCGCGCCCGTGGCATCGGGCACCTCGGTCACCTCGGTCGCCTCGGTCTCGCCCTCGGCCGCCTCGGTCTCGTCCGCGTCCGCGGCATCGAGCGCACCGTCGAGCTCTCCGGCACCGAGTCGCAGTTGCTCACCGGTGTGATCGGGCGCGGGCGCCGGTTCGGCCTCGGGCGCGCCAGGCGCGACGTCCGTCGCGGCCGGGCCAGGTTCCGCCTCGGCCTCGGCCTCGGGCTCGGGCCGCGGCTCGTGTCGGAGCCGGGCCGGGGGTCGAAACAACCGCGGGACCGTCTCGCGCCGATCGTCGAGGGTCCACCCGCGCGGCACGGTGGTCAGATCGGCGTGCCGTCGGCACAGCACACCCTCCACCTCGTCCTCGGGCGTGCGGATCGGCGTGAGCCACACCAGCAGCGCCCGGGGCGAGAAGCCGTACCCGATCTCGCCGGGTTCGGAGCACCCCGGCCGGACGCACTGCCTGGTCACACCCGGGAATCTAGGCGTCGTGGCGCGAAGATCTCGGGACCATGACCAGGCTCTTCGTGGCAGCCCTCCCCGACGACCCGGTTCGCGCCGCGCTCTCGGCGCTGCCGCGGCCGCTGGAACCCGGCGTGCGCTGGGTCCCACCCGAGCAGTGGCACGTCACGCTGCGGTTCTTCGGCGACGCAGAGCCGGCCCCGGTGATCGAGGTCCTCGACCGACACCAGTGGCCGGGGGCGACCGCCGTGCTCGGCCCGGTCGTCAGCCGGTTGGGGCGGTCGACCGTCGTGGTGCCGGTGCGCGGGCTCGACGAGCTGGCCCGACGTGTGGGCGACGCGACGGCCGGCATCGGGCTCCCACCCGACCCCCGCCCGTTCGCCGGTCACCTGACGCTGGCACGGCTGCGGCACCGGGCCGCGTGCGGGGTGGCCGGGGCGGGCATCCGGGCCCGCTTCGAGGTGCACGAGCTCGTGCTCGTCGAGAGCGAGCTGCACCCCGACGGCGCGATCCATCGAGTGCTGCACCGCGTCGCCACGAGCGATGTCACAAGCGGCGCCACCAACGACGGCACCAGCAGCCACGTCACCAGCGACGACGCAGCTCCACGAACACCTCCCGGCCCGCCAGCTCCGTGAGTTCCTCGGCGAGCGACTCGATCACCGGCCGCTCGCCCACGTAGGCCTCGGGCCCCTCGGTGCAGCACCAGGCCATGCCCGGCCCGTCCTCGCCCCAGTCGCGGCGCTCCCATCCGCGGACCGTCGCCACCTCGACGTCGTCGGCACCCAGCTCCCAGTCGACCTTGAGCGGCAGCTGCCAGCACACCGAGGGCTTCCAGTCGATCGGCGACTCGCCGTGCGCGAGCGCGTCGAGGTGCAGCGCGCACCCGGCGCCACCCGGGAACCCGGGACGGTTGGCGAAGATGCACCCGCCGTCGACGACGCGGGTGTTGGTACACGTCTCATCGGAGAAGACACCGGCGGCGGCGGCCTCGGCGTGGAACTGGAACCGCTCGGGCGGCAGCGTGGCGGCGAGGGCGGCCACGTTGTGGGCCTCGTCGAGCCCGTCCAGCTCGGCGCCCAGCGAGCAGCAGCCGAGCCCCAGCTCCGGTGCCGGTTCGGGGCCGATCCCCACGCAGCCGCGCCCCCAGGTGCAGGTCCAGTTCGAGGCGAGGAACCGTCGGTCGAACCGCCACCGTGTGCCGCCCCGCTCGACTTCCACGTAGCGATCGTCCTCGAGCAGCGCGACGGCGCCGGCCGCGGCGGCCCCCGCGGTGGAGAAGGTTGCCTGCAGCAGGTACCCGCCAGTCGGAGCCTCCCAGTCGACCATCTCGCCGACCACGAAGGTCCCGGGCAACCGGCGGATCATCCACCGGTCGTCGAGCTCCTCAAACGCGACCCCGCCGGCCGAGGAGATGGCGCGATCGATCGGCATCGTGCGGTGCACCACCAGCGGCACCGCACGCACCAGCGCCGCCAGCGCCTGCGGATCGGTGGGCGGCGCCGGTACCAGCTCGCGGACCAGTGCGATCGCGACCGGCGAGAGCCCGAGGCGGCGCAGCACGGTGGCGACGGAGTCCTTCGGTCGTCGGTTCGCGAGCTGCCGCGCGAGCTGGTCCACCGATCGGTCCGGGTGGAGGTCGACGAGCAGCGTCGCGGCGCCGTCGTGCGCCAGGGCCGCCCGCACGGCCGCCGACCAGGCGTAGACCGGGCCACCCTCGAGGCCGCGCGCCGTGATCATCGCGTCGCCGCGGACCGCATCACCCGCCGCGCCGGCCACCCGGATCGCGACGTTCTTGAGCGGTAGCCCCTCGAAGCGCTCCAGGAGGTGCTGCGTCCACGGAACCTCCACCCCACAGTTCGACGGCTCGAGGGTCTCGACCTGCACGCCGGCGCCTCGGAACGGCTCGACCCAGCCGCCGTCGGAGCCGACCCGCGGCCAACTCGCGCCACCGAGGGCGAACACGGCGACCTCGTGCTCGGCCTCGATCTGCGCGCCGTCGGGACCGGCGAAACGGAGCCGGCGCGGATCGGGCCGACCGTGGGCATCGAGGGCCCAGCCCTGCCAGCGGTGTCGGGTGTGGATCGTGACGTCGAGCTCGGCGAGCCGGCGCAGCCAGGCGCGCAGCAGCGGGGTCGCCCGGAACGAGGAGGGGAAGACGCGGTTGCTCGAACCGACGAAGGTCGGCTCGCCGAGGCCCTCGCACCACGCCCGCAGGGCCGTCGGCGGGAACGCACGGACGGCGGCCGCGACGCGCTCGGCACCCGGCCCGTGGCCGTAGCGGCCCACGAACGCCTCGAGTGGCTCGGCGTGGGTGAGGTTGAGCCCGCTGCGGCCGGCGAGCAGCAGCTTGCGACCGACCGAGGGCATGTGCTCGTACACCGTCACCCGCAGGCCGGCCGCTGCCAGGCTCTCGGCCGCCATGAGCCCGCCGGGCCCACCGCCGACCACCGCGGCCCGCGGCGCGGTGTGGGTGGCGGGCCTGGTCACAGGGTCAGGCTAGGGGGTCGGGCCAGGCGGAGCCGGAGAACGACGACGGCCCTGGCCGGAGGTCCGACCAGGGCCGTTCGAGGTGGGCACGACGGGACTCGAACCCGGGACCTCCACGGTGTGAACGTGGCGCTCTAACCAACTGAGCTACGCGCCCTTGCGCGCCGAAACACTAGCAGCGGGCCCCACGACCTCCCACCCGCCCGACCGGTGTCTGACACCCGATCGACTCCCTGTCGACACCGGATCGACGCCCGGTCGACCAGTCGTCCGAGCGGGCACCCGACCGCTGTCAGCCGACGCGGAGGGAGCCAGTGCGCGGGCCGTCGGGGCTCAGCGCGAGGCAGACGAACCGGCCGTCGAGCCGCTCCCAGGTCGCCTGGTCGGGCGCGATCGGATAGCTCGCCCACGGCTCGGCGGGCTCACCTCCGGCATAGGCGAGGAAGCGGTCGAGCGTGCAGATGCCGTCGATCTCGGCGAACAGTTCGGGGTCGGCCGGGTACGGCCGGTCGCCATCGGGGTTCAGCTCACCCACCTGGACGACCTCGGCCTCGTGCGGCTCGGCGCAGTCGACCACCTCGACCGAGGCGAGCTCGGTGATGCCCTCGCCCACCTCGAGCCGCACGCACTGCCCGACCTCGAGATCGAGCACGGCCACCTCGCCGTCGTCGAAGGCACCGGTGAGCGCCACCACGATGAAGCTGACCCCGGCGAGGGCGCCGACGATGCCCGTGATCCAGCCGGTCCGGGCCATCCCCAGCCCCGTCAGCGCTCCCCCGCTGCCACGGATCGACCGGGCCGCGACGAGCCCGAGCACGATCGCCACGATCGAGGGCACGACCGTGAAGCAGGCGACGAGCCCCACGAGCCCGATGATCATGGCGGCCAGGGCTGACCCCGACCGACGCGGTGCGCCCACCGAGCCCGGGTCGACCGGCCCGGGCGCCGACACTGCGAACGGTGGCACCGCCGACGGCGGCATCCCCGGAGGCGGCACGGCGGACGACGGTGGCGGTGGTGGCGGCGGCGGCGGTGGCGTGCTCACGGTGCCGCCGATCCTGGCACCGGATCGGCCGTGATCACGCAGGCCACACCCATGCCCTGCCCGTCGGGGAACCCGGCCGTGCCGGCGGGGCAGCGTTGGTCGAACGGGACGAGGCGCTCGACCACGAGCTCGGGCGCCTCGCTGCACGCGACCTCGCGCACCGCGTTGTTCTGCTGCAGGATCACGCACGATCCCGGCCCCAGCAGCCCGTCGGGCACCTCGGGGCCGGGGGGCTCGACCAGCGCCGCGCCCACGAGCACCACGCCGATGCCGACAGCCGCCATGAACCCCATGAACCGCCAGGGGATACGCGCCGGTCCGTCGTTCCACGGCTGGGCGACCGGACGCTCGGTGGCAGCCGTCGTCGCGGTGGCGGCCCGCCGGCTCCCAGCCGTACCGGCCGCTGCCGATCCGGTGCCCGCGCCGCCGCCACCGGATGTCGCCTGCCGGTCGTAGAGCGCGCGTCGACCGGGATCCTTGAGCACCCGGTAGGCCTCGTTGATCGCCGCCATCTCGTCGTTGGACGACACGCCGCGATCGGGCTGGAGGCGATCGGGGTGGTGGCGTCGGGCGCGGGCGCGATAGGCAGCCCGGATGGTGCCAGGGTCCGCGTCTCGCGCGACCCCGAGGACCTCGTAGTGACTGCGGATGTGCGCAGGCTACGACCGGCGCGGCCGCCTGTCGCCCCGGGTCGTCCCCGGATCAGCCGGGGTCGGCTCAGTAGCCGGCGTCGACGTCGACCAGGCCGATGAGCTCGCTGCCGGTGGCGAACCGCCGCACGTTGGCGGCGACGCGCTCGGCGAGGAGCGGCTTGGCCATCTCGGGGGTGTTGCCGACGTGCGGGGTGATGATGCAGTTGGGCAGGGACCACAGCGGGTGCTCGGCGGGGAGCGGCTCCGGATCGGTCACGTCGAGGGCGGCGCCACCGATGACGCCGTCGCGCAGCGCCTCGACGAGGTGGTCGGTGACGATGTGGCCGCCGCGGGCGACGTTGACGATCCAGGCGTGCTCTTCCATCAGGCCGAACTCGTCGCGACCCAACAGGCCTTCGGTGTCGGGGGTCAGCGGCAGGGCCAGCACCACCAGGTCGGCCCCGCTCAGGGCGTCCGCGTAGCGATCCGACTCGAGCACGTCGTCGACGCCGTCCATGTGTCGGGCGTGGCGACGCACCACGGTGATGTGACAGTCCCAGGGCTGCAGCAGCCGGACGAGCGACTCCGCGATGCCGCCACCGCCGAGGATGCTGACCCGACCACCCAGGAGGTTGCGGCCGTGCGGCCGGCTCCACGAGCTCGCCCGGGCGTACTGCGGGAGGCCGCGCAGCCCGGCGACCCCGAGGGCCAGCGCCATCTCGGCCACGGGCTCGGCGTACACGCCCTTGCCGCAGGTCCAGGTGCGGTCGTCGTCGAGCAGGCGGGCGAAGTTCTCGATGCCGGCGAACGGGAGCTGCACCCACCGGGCCTGCGGCGCGAGGTCGAGCGCCCGTGCCAGGGCATCGGGATCACGGGCATCCGACCAGACGATGGCCTCACACTCGGCCAGCGGCACGAGGTGGCCGCCGCCCGCCACGACCGCCTCCGACAGCCAGGAGGGCGCTGTGTCGGGGGCGAGGGCGATTCGAGGGGGCTCCGATCTGGACATGGTGCAGCGAGGCTAGCGGTCGCGTGTCGACGGCCGACCCCGCTGCGAGACTGAGCGGGTGAAGAAGCGGTCCCGCCGTGCCGACCTCGACCAGACCGATCGCGCCATCGTCGAGCAACTCCAGCGCGACGGCCGGCTCCCGTTCACCCGCCTCGGGGCGGCGGTCGGGCTGTCCGAGGCCGCCGCGCGCCAGCGCGTCCAGCGGTTGATCGACGCCGAGGTGATGCAGATCGTGGCGGTCACCAACCCGCTGTCGCTCGCCGAGCGTCGCATGGCGATGATCGGCATCCGCGCCTCGGGACCGGTCGACGTGATCGCCACCGAGATCGAACGGTTCGACGGTGTCACCTACCTGGTGGTCACCGCCGGCTCGTTCGATCTGCTGTGCGAGGTGGTCGTGGCCGACGACGACGCGCTGCTCACCCTGGTGAACCGCATCCGGTCGGTGCCCGGGGTCGCGACCACCGAGACCTTCATGTACCTCGACCTGGTGAAGCAGTCCTTCGCCTGGGGCGCGCGCTGACGCGCTGAGCAGGCGACGACCGGCCGTCTCAGCTGTCGAGGTTCGCCATCACGTGCTTGATGCGTGTGTAGTCGTCGAGGGCGTAGGCCGAGAGGTCCTTGCCGTAGCCCGACTTCTTGTAGCCCCCGTGCGGCATCTCGGCCACCAACGGGATGTGCGTGTTGATCCACACGCAGCCGAAGTCGAGGCGCTTCGCCATGCGCATCGCCCGGCCGAAGTCCTTGGTCCACACGCTCGACGCGAGGCCGTACTCCACGCCGTTGGCCCAGCGCACCGCCTCGTCCTCGTCGGTGAAGCGCTGCACGGTGATGACCGGTCCGAAGATCTCGCGCTGGGCGAACTCGTCGGTCTGGCGGACGTCGGCCACCACGGTCGGCTGGAAGAAGTACCCCGTGTCGCCGATGCGGCTGCCACCGGCAGCGACGCGGACGTGTCCGGGTGCGCGATCGAGGAAGCCGCTCACGTGGGCGAGCTGGTTCGCGTTGTTGAGCGGTCCGAACAGGATGTCCTCGTCCGACGGTCGGCCGACCCTGGTGCCGGCGGCCTGCTCGGCGAGGGCCGCGACGAAGTCCTCGTAGATGCCCGGTCCGGCGAGCACCCGGGTGGCTGCGGTGCAGTCCTGACCGGCGTTGAAGTACCCGGCGGTGGCGATGCCCTCGGCCGCCGCCGCGAGGTCGGCGTCGTCGAACACCACGACCGGGGCCTTGCCGCCGAGCTCGAGGTGGACCCGCTTGAGGTTCTTCGCGGCCGCACCGGCCACCTCCATGCCGGCGCGGACCGACCCGGTGACCGACACCATCGCCGGCACGTCGTGGTCGACCATCGCGCGGCCGGTGTCGCGGTCGCCGCAGATCACGTTCAGCACGCCCGGGGGCAGGAACTCCGCCGCGATCTCGGCGAGCAGCCCCGTCGATGCCGGCGTGGTGTCGCTGGGCTTGAGGACCACGGTGTTCCCGGCGGCCAGCGCCGGGGCGAACTTCCAGACCGCCATCATCATCGGGTAGTTCCAGGGCGCCACCTGGGCGCAGACGCCGATGGGCTCGCGACGCACGAACGAGGTCATGTTCGCCATGTACTCACCGGCGCTCTTGCCCTCGAGGTGCCGGGCCGCACCGGCGAAGAACCGGATCTGGTCGACCATCGGCGGGATCTCCTCGCTGCGGGTCAACTCGATCGGCTTGCCGCAGTTCTCCGACTCGAGCGCGATCAGCTCCTCGGCGCGCTCCTCGACTGCGTCGGCGATCCGGATGAGCGCCAGGGAGCGCTCCGACGGCGTGGTGTCGCGCCAGGCCTCGAACGCGGCCTCGGCCGCCCGCATCGCCCGATCGACGTCCTCGGCGCTCGACAACGGCGCCGTCGCGTACTGCTCACCGGTGGTGGGATCGATCACCGCCGTGGTGCGACCATCGGCCGCATCGACACGCTCACCGTTCACGAAGTTCTGGAAGGCCTGCATGGGCCGCAGGTGTAGCAGATCCGCCGGCTCCGGTCAGGTGGAACCACGATGCTTCCGGGCCCGCCATGATGTCGGGTCATGAACGCACCCACCATCCGCACCGTCGGGGTCCCTCGTGAGATCAAGACCGCCGAGCACCGCGTGGCGATGACGCCCGACGGCGTGCGCGAGCTCGAGCGACACGGCATCGAGGTCGTGGTCGAGACCGGCGCCGGCGAGGGCGCCTCGATCAGCGACGACGACTACCGCGCAGCCGGCGCCGACATCGCCCCCACCGCGGCCGACGCCTGGGCCCAGCAGATGGTGGTCAAGGTCAAGGAACCCAAGCCCGAGGAGTTCGGGTTCCTGCGGGCCGACCTGACCCTGTTCACCTACCTGCACCTGGCGGCGTACCCCGAGGTGGCACACGCCCTGATCGGCGCCGGGACGACCTCGCTCGCCTACGAGACGGTCCAGGTCGACGACGGTTCGCTCCCGCTCCTCGCCCCGATGAGCGAGGTCGCCGGTCGGCTCGCACCCCAGATGGGCGCTCACTTCCTCGAACGCCACCACGGCGGCCGCGGGGTCCTGATGGGCGGGGCACCCGGGGTCCGGCCCGCCAAGGTCGTCGTGCTCGGCGCCGGCAACGTCGGGTGGAACGCGGCCTGGATCGCGGCGGGGATGGAGGCCGAGGTGGTGCTGATCGACAAGAACCTCGACCGGCTGCGCTGGGTCGACCAGATCCACCAGGGCCGCATCGTCACGCTGGCGTCGAACCGGGGTGCCATCGAGCGGTCGGTGGCCGACGCAGATCTGGTGATCGGGGCGATCCTCGTCGCCGGCGGGCGGGCACCCGTGGTGGTGAGCGAGGACATGGTGCGGGCGATGAAGCCCCGGGCGGTGATCGTCGACGTGGCCGTCGACCAGGGCGGGTGCATCGCGACGACCCGCGAGACCACCCACGAGGACCCGGTCTACGTGGAGCACGGCGTGGTCCACTACGCCGTGGGCAACATGCCCGGGGCCGTGCCGAACACCTCGACCTACGCCCTCACGAACGCGACGCTCCCGTACCTGCTCGAGGTCGCCCTCCACGGTGCTGCCGGCGCGGCGCGGCGGGATCCGGCGATCGCCGCCGGGGTGAACACGGTCGCCGGATCGGTGACCAATGCCCCGGTCGCGGAGTTCCTCACGACGCCCCACGTCGACCCGATCCTCGCGTTCGCAGGCGGGTGACCGCAGCGGCGTAGGGTCACGCCATGGGGACCTCCGCGGCCACGCTCGCCACCGAACTCGACCTGCCCGAGCTCGGCTTCCTCGACGTCGACACCGTCGCCGCCGACCACGTCGACCACCTCGCCCGGCTCGCCCAGCAGCACTGGTTGGCCCGCAACCCGATCGGGTACACGGTGCTGCGCTACGAGGACGTGCTCGCCGTGCTGCGCGACAAGCGCTGGCATAGCGCGGCCGGGCGGGTGGCCGAGCTGTCGGGGGTGACCGACCCCGAGTTCCTCGACCGGCGCCGGGTCTCGATCCTGTCGGCCGAGGGTGACGTCCACCAGCGGCTCCGTCGGCTCGTCGGCAAGGCGTTCTCGCCGCGCGCCGCCGACCGTCTGCGACCGTTCATGCGCGAGGTGATGGACGGGCTGGTCGATCCGATCGCCGGGGCGGGCCGCGCCGATCTGGTCGCGGACGTCTGCGAGCCGTACCCCATCCCGATCATCTGTGAGCTGCTGGGCGCACCCAAGAGCGACTGGAAGCTGTTCAGCCGCCTCGCCGCCGACGTGCTCAAGGTGTTCGACGGCAACTTGGTCGAGGTCCTGCCGATCGTCCTGGCCGCCCAGGAGGAGCTCGACGAGTACACGCGCGGCCTGATCGCGCAGCGTCGATCCCAGCCGGCCGACGATCTCATCACCGACCTCATCGCCGCCGAGGAGGAGGGCGACCGCCTCTCGACCGAGGAGCTGGTGATGATGGTCGAGGCCGTGATCGTGGGCGGCACCGACACCACCCGCAACCAGCTCGGGCTGTCGGTCGCGCTGCTCGCCGACCGGCCCGACCTGTGGAAGCGGCTCGCGGAGGAACCCGAGATCGCGGCTCGCGTCGTCGAGGAGACGATGCGCATCTCGGGCGCCGTCCGAGGTACCGGTCGCTTCGCGAGCGAGGACATCGAGTACCGCGACGTGCTGTTCCCCGCGGGCACGTTCATCACGCCCTCGCTCGCGGTCGCCAACCGCGACGCCACGGTCTTCAGCCACGCCCACTCGATCGACGTCGACGGCGCCGCCCCCGACCACCCGCACCTCACCTTCGGTGCCGGCATCCACTACTGCCTCGGCGCAGCGCTCGCCCGCGCCGAGCTGCAGGAGGCGCTGCCGATCCTGGCCCGCCGCCTCCCGGATCTGGCGATCGACGGCGAGGTCACGTTCAAGCCGGCCACGGTGGGGATCTTCGGCGCCGAACGTCTCCCGATCCGCTTCACCGCCACCGCCTGAGCGCGGACCGTCACTGCGTCGTCTGGAGGATCTCCCCGAGGGCCGGGCCCCGATGGGCGCTCGCCGGCGTCGACCCGAGGAAGTCGAGGAGCACCTCCACGAAGCGCTCGGGCGCCTGGGTCTGGACGAAGTGCCCGAGGTCCGGGAGGACCTCGAGGCGACTCCCCGGGATGGCCTCGTGCGCCGCGTGGGCGTGTGCCACGGGGATGATCTGGTCGTTCGCACCCCACACGATCATGGTCGGCACGTGGGCTGCGAGGTACAGCCGGTCGAGCGCCGACACCGTCTGACCACCGGGCTCGATGACGGTCCGGATCGTGCGCACGAACGCCTTGCGGTTCTCCGCGCCGGCCAGTGAGACGTACGACTGCAACATCTCGCTCAGGTGGGGTGCCGACAGGCCACGACGGTGCAGGAATCGACTCACCGAGATCCCGGCGTCGGCCAGTCGCCGCTGGAAGATGATGGGCATGGTCTGCTCGGCCAGCGGCAGCGTCACCAACCGCAGGAGCCAGCTCACCTCGCGTCCGAGCCCCCCGCTGCCGACCAGCACGAGTCGGTCGCACATCTCGGGGTGCTGGTAGGCGAGCTGCATCGCGACCCCGCCGCCGAAGGAGTGGCCGACGATCGTCGCGTGCGGCACGCCGAGGGTCAGCAGGAGGTCGCGCAGCCCGCTGGCATGGGCGCCGAGCGAGTAGTCGCCCATCGGCTTGGCCGACTGGCCGTGGCCGAGCAGATCGGGGGCGATGACGTCGTAGTGCTTCGCCAGCGCCGGCATAACGTCCTTCCAGGTCCGCGAGTTGCCGGCCAGACCATGGATGAGCACCACCGCCTCGCCCTCCCCGCCACGTCGGTACGCGACCGAGTGACCGTGGACCTCGACATGTCGGCGTTCGAACGATCGCTTCACGCGCCCACCTTCGCGCCGTCGGGCACGTGCGGCCAGGGTCGATCGACCCGTCAGTCGTCGCGGCCGGGTGGCCGGCGACGGCCGTCCTTGGTCGCCGATCGGCGCTTCTTCGACGACAGCCGTCGCTCCTGGGAACCTCGCGAGGGCCGTGTCGCCCGGCGCGGCCGGTCGACGTGGAGAGCCCCGCTGAGCCGGGCCGCGAGCCGCTCCTCGGCGATCGCCCGGTTGCGGAGTTGGCTGCGCTCGTCGTCGGCCACCACCCGCACGACCGGTCCCAGTCGCTCCAGCACGAGCGCACGTTGGGCCTCGGAGAACGCGGAGGAGGCCACGACGTCGAAGGTCAACTCGACCCTGGTCGAGGACCGGTTCGCGTGCTGACCACCCGGACCACCCGAGGGCGCGAAGCGGATGTCCAACTCCCGACGTGGGATCCGGACGGTCCGGGTCACGATGATCACGTCGTCGTCCACACGACCGATCGTGCCACGCACCGGGTCGCCTAGCGTGCCGGGTTCGGGATCGACGCAATCGAGGAGCGTGGGGAACATGGCTGACATCAAGCTCGGGTACACGGCTGGCTACTGGTCGTCGGGGCCGCCTGCCGGCGTCGTGGAGTCGATCCAGGAGGCCGAACGGCTGGGGTTCGACTCGGTGTGGACCGCCGAGGCCTACGGCTCCGACGCGCTGACCCCGCTCGCCTGGTGGGGCGCCGCCACCGAACGGATGCGACTGGGCACGGCGATCATGCAGATGTCGGCACGCACCCCGGCAGCCACCGCGATGGCTGCGATCACGATGGACCACCTCTCGAACGGACGGTTCATCCTGGGTCTCGGCGCCTCGGGCCCCCAGGTCGTGGAGGGCTGGTACGGCCAGCCCTATCCGCGGCCGCTGGCGCGGACCCGGGAGTACGTCGAGATCGTGCGTCGGATCGTGCGCCGCGACCAGCCGGTCGAGTTCCACGGCGACTTCTACGACATGCCCTTCGAGGGCGGCGCCGGGCTCGGCAAGGCGCTCAAGTCGACCGTCCACCCGCTGCGGGCCGACATCCCCATCTACCTCGCGGCCGAGGGACCCAAGAACGTGGCCCTGTCGGCCGAGATCTGCGACGGCTGGCTGCCGCTGTTCTACTCCCCGAAGGACGACCCGGCCTACCGCGAGCAGCTGCGACAGGGCTTCGAGGCCAGCGGCGACCCCAGCAAGGCCGACCGGTTCGAGGTGGCTGCGCCGCTCACCATCGTGCCCGGCGATGACGTGGAGCAGTGCGCCGACTTCGTCCGCCCGTTCCTCGCGCTGTACGCCGGGGGCATGGGCGCCCGCGGCGCCAACTTCCACTTCGAGGTGTTCGCCCGCATGGGCTACGAGGACGTCGCCACCAAGGTGCAGGACCTCTACCTGGCCGGCAAGAAGCAGGAGGCGGCCGCGGCGATCCCCCTCGCGATGGTCGAGGACGTGGCGCTCGTCGGCCCACCCGACAAGATCCGCGACGACCTCGACCGCTGGCGTGACACCTGCCTGACCACGTTCCTGGTCGGTGGCCCGCCCCCGGTGCTGCGCCAGATCGCCGAGCTCGTGCTCGGCTGAGCCGGCGCGCTCGGCTCCGACTCGCGGCGGAGCGCTCGGTAGATTGACCCGCCGGTCAACCCCCATGTCGACGCCCAGCACCGCGCCCGCACTCCCCCACCGCCACACCCCCGGCACCGCCCGGGCCGCTTTCTCCTACCGTCCGTTCCGGATCGTCTGGCTGGGGCTGTTCGCGTCGAACGTCGGCACGTGGATGCAGAACTTCACGCTGCCGGCCTACGTCGACGACCGCACCAAGTCGGCGGCGCTGGTCGGCCTGCTGGTGTTCACCCAACTCGGGCCGCTGCTCGTGCTGTCGATCCCGGCCGGGATGCTCGCCGACAAGGTGCCGCGCAAGCCGTTCCTGATCTCGATGCAGGCGCTCCAGGGCGTGCTCACCGTGGGGCTCGCACTGCTGGTCGCCCGCGACGCCGAGCTGTGGACGCTGTTCGCCGTGCAGCTCGGCATCGGCATCGGCAACGCCCTCAACGCGCCGGCTTTCCAGGCCAGCGTTCCGCTGCTCGTCGACCGCCGCGACCTGGCCGGTGCGGTGTCGCTGAACTCGGTGATGATCAACGTCAGCCGGGTGCTCGGCCCGGCGCTCGCGGCGGTGCTCGCGACCATCGGCTTCTCGACCTCGCAGCTGTTCCTGGTCAACGCCGGGACGTACCTGTTCCTCATCGGGGCGCTGCTCGTGGTCGTCATCCCCGACGTGCGCGGCGTCCACCCCGAGAAGGGCTGGCGCCGGCTGCTCACCGGCGTGAACATCGCCAAGAGCCGCCGCGTGCTCTCGCGCACGCTCGGCTCGATGTTCCTGTTCTCGCTGTTCAGCCTGGTGTACATCGGGCTGTTCCCGTCGGTGGCCCGACTCAACCTCGAGGTCGACGTCAACGGCACGACCTACAAGCTGCTGTATGCCACCTGGGGGCTGGGCGCCACGCTCGGAGCGCTCGCGGTCGGCACGTTCCTGTCGCAGGTCGACCGGCGGGTGCTGATCGTGCGTGGCTTCCTCGGCTTCGCGGTCAGCCTCGGCGTGTTCGCGCTGCTGCCGGTGCCGGGGCCGGCCTTCCCCGTCGTGTTCGTCCTCGGGTTCTGCTACTTCCTCACCGCGACCGCGCTCGTCACGACGTTCCAGGTCAACATGCGCGACACCGAGCGGGCCGCCGTGATGCCGCTGTGGTTCATGGCCTTCGGCGGCACCGTGCCGCTCGGCAACCTGTTGTTCGGCCCGGTGATCGACGCCATCGGCGCCCGGTGGGTGCTGCTCTTCGGTGCCGCGTTCGCCCTGTTCCTGGCCTGGTGGGCCGACCTGCGCCGGCTCCGACCCGAGGACTTCCTCACCGACCACGAGGCGGAGCACACCCCCACCGATCAGGCCCCCGTGCGCCAGCACGGCATCGTCGCCGGCAACTGACCCGTCGAGGCGGTCCGACGGCTCAGGCCAGCGCCGCGAGCAGCCGTGCGACGTCGCGGTCGAGGCCGACGAACCGGCTCGCCTTGAACAGCACCGCGTCGTCCGGGCCGAGCGACCCGAGGGCCGTGACCGGATCCTCCACGGCCTCGACGCCGTAGCGCGCCGTTCGCGCCGCCACCAGCTCGATGCCGAGGGCCCGGGTCAGCTCGGCGATCTCGCGGTGCCCGGCCTCGGGGTCCTCGATCTCGGCCATCTCGCCGAGGACGGCGATCCGACGCCCGGCCTCCACACCCGCCAGCGCCTCGAGCGCGGCCCGCATCGACGTCGGGTTCGCGTTGTAGGTGTCGTCGAGCACGATCGCGCCGCTGCCCGTCCGCCGGACGTCCATGCGCATGGCCGAGAAGGCCGCACCCGAGAGCGCGTCGGCGGCCGCAGCGATCGACACCCCGACCGTGCCCGCCACCGCCAGCGCGGCGGCCGCGTTGGCGGCCATGTGGCGACCGCTCACCGCGAGCCGCACCGCGGCGCTGCCCCAGGGGGTGCGCACGGTGAACCGGGGGCGGGCCAGCTCGTCGAGCTCGAGGCCCTCGATGCGGACCGTCGCTGCGGGGGACGACCCGAAGGTCACCACCGTGGCCGCGGTCGCGTCGGCCATCGCGAGCACGCGGTGGTCATCGGCGTTCAGCACCGCGGTGCCCGAGGCTGGCAGGGCCTCGACCAGCTCCCGCTTGGCCCGCGCGACGCCCTCGATCCCGCCGACGAGCTCGGTGTGGGCCTCGCCGACGGTGGTGACGACGCCGACGGTGGGTCGCCCGATACGGCACAGCTCCGCGATCTGACCGAACCCCCGCATGCCCATCTCGAGCACGAGCACCTCGGTGTCGTCGGGAGCGCCGAGGATCGTCACGGGCAGTCCCTGCTCGTTGTTGAAGCTGCGCTCGTTGGCCGTCACCCGCCGCTCGGCGCCGACCGCTGCGGCCACCAGATCCTTCGTACTCGTCTTGCCGACGCTGCCGGTGATGCCGACGACCTCGCCGATCACCCGGCCGCGAGCCCATGCGGCCAGCTCGAGCAGGGCCTGCGCCGGGTCGGCCACGAGGATCGCGGTGGCCGCCTCGAGGGGCGGATCGCCGGCCGGATCCGGAGGGCGGCTGGTGAGGAACGCCCGCGCACCGGCGCCCACGGCGTCGCGGATGAAGTCGTGTCCGTCCCGCTCGCCGACGATCGGCACGAACAGCTGCCCGGCGCCCACCGAGCGGGAGTCGAACGACGCCCCGTCGAGCTCCACGTCGGGACCGCGCAGCACGCCACCGGTCGCTGCGGCCACGTCGGATGCCCGGAATCGCACGGCGTCGAACGGTACCGTCGCCCGTGTGAACTCGGAGCGGATCCACCTCGTGGTGCTGTTCGGTGGCCAGTCGGCCGAGCACGAGGTGAGCTGCACCACCGCAGCCCATGTGCTGGCCGCCGCCGATCCGACCCGCTACCGCATCACCCCGATCGGCATCTCCACCGAGGGCGACTGGGCGCTGGCCGAGGCCGCGCTCGTGGCCCTGCACGCCGGTCCCGGCGCGCTCCCCTCCCGCCTGGATCCGAGCGGTCCCGGGCTGTCCCCCTCGCCGGTGCTCGCCGAGGCGGCCGCGGCTGCCGAGCGCACCGTGGTGCTGCCGCTCCTGCACGGCCCCCTCGGCGAGGACGGCACCGTGCAGGGCATGCTCGAGCTCGCCGGGTTGCCCTACGTCGGCAGCGGGGTGCTCGGCTCTGCGGTGTCGATGGACAAGGCGATGGCCAAGCAGGTGCTCGCTGCGGCCGGCATCCCCCAGGCGCGGCACCGGGCGTTCGCCGACCACGAGCGCACGCCGGGCCTGGCGGTCGATCTGGCCGAGGAGCTGGGCCTGCCGGTCTTCGTGAAGCCGGCCAACATGGGCTCTTCGGTCGGGGTCTCCAAGGCCCGCACCGTCGAGGAGCTGCGCGACGCCATCGAGCACGCCCTCGCCTACGACGAGTGGGTCGTGGTCGAGGAGGCCGTCGTCGGCCGTGAGATCGAGGTCGCGGTGCTCGGCACCACCGACCCGCAGGCCTCGGTACCCGGCGAGATCATCCCCGGGGCCGACTTCTACAGCTATGAGGACAAGTACGTCACCGACGGGGCGCAGCTGCTGGTGCCCGCGCCGCTGAGCGCGGCCGACGCCGAGCGCGTCCGGGGCCTCGCCCTCGATGCGTTCCGGGCCCTGCGCTGCGAGGGCCTCGCCCGGGTCGACTTCTTCTTCGAGGAGCACGGCCGGGGCTTCCTCTGCAACGAGATCAACACCATGCCGGGGTTCACCCCGATCTCGATGTACCCCAAGCTCTGGCTGCACTCGGGCATGACCTACTCCGAGCTCATCGACCGCCTCGTCGACCTCGCCCTCGACCGCCACACCCGCCGCCGCCGCAACACCGCCCACTGACGACCCAGACCCGGTGAACCAGACCCGGTGTCAGACACGCTGCAGCTGGCCGCGCTGCAGCTGCCGCAGCTGCCGCAGCTGCAGCGCGATGAGCTGCAGCGTGTCTGACACCGTCAGGGGGCGAGGGCGGCGCGGAGGAAGGCGAGGAGCTCGGCGCGCAGGCGGCGCAGGCCCGCGGCGTCGGCCCGCCACCCCACGGTGCGCAAGGCCTCGGGCTCGGTGGCGATGCCGGTGACGGTCGCGTAGGCCAGCGCGGCGATCAGGCGCGGGTCACCCGCCCGCAGCCGACCGGCTCCCATCTCGGCGGCCAGCGACGCGACGGCCCGATCGACGAGCGGCTGGACGAGCCCACGCAGGCGATCGGCGTGGGCCGGCGACAACCGTCCCACCTCGCGGACCAACCCGAGCACCGCCGGGCGCCGGACCGCCGGGCGGAACACGGCCCGCACCACGGCGTCGATCCGGTCGAGCGGATCGTCGGGGGCGGCCCGCACGGCGGCGTCGATCTCCACGACGAGCTCGGCGGCCACCGACTCGAGCACCGCATCGACCAGTTCGTCCTTGGAGGGGAACCAGTACAGCACCGTCTGCTTGCGGACCCCGACCGCACGGGCGATCTCGTCGAGCGACACCGCCTCGACGCCGCGCACGCCGAACAGGTCGACCGACGCGTCGAGGATCCGCTGTCGCGTCGGCACCTCGGCGCGACGTCGCGCCTGGTCGGCCGAGACCTCGCTCATGGCCGGCAGTCTCGCAGGCACGCGGCCGACCGTCTACCACTTGGTAGACGGTGTGCTAGACATGTCCCCCGTGATCGCCGAGTCGCTCGCGGGCAAACGCATCGTCGTCACCGGGTCGACCGGCTTCGTCGGCACCGCGCTGGTCGAGCGCCTCCTGCGCTGCGTGCCCGACTGCGAGCTGAGCCTGCTGATCCGCAGCGGTCGCCGCACCAGCGCCGCCGAGCGGGCCCGCAAGGAGATCTTCAAGAACGACGCCTTCGACCGCCTGCGGGCCGACCTCGGCACCGGCTTCGACGAGATGATCGCCCGCCGAGTGTCGACGATCGCCGGCGACGTCGGCACCGACGGTCTGGGCCTCGACGCCGCCGGCCGAGCGGAGTTCGCCACGGCCGACGTGATCATCCACTCGGCCGCCACCGTGTCGTTCGACTCCCCTCTCGACTTGGCCGTCGAGATCAACCTGCTGGGCCCCTCCCGACTCGCCCAGCTGTGCGGTGAGCTGGGCATCACCCCGCACCTCGTGGCCGTGTCCACCTGCTACGTGGCGGGCAACCGCCGCGGCAACGCCCCCGAGCAGCTCGTCAGCGAAGGGCCCTTCGACATCGGCCTCGACTGGCGCAAGGAGGTCGCCGCCTCCCGACGCCTGAAGGGCGACACCGAGGCCCTGAGCCGCCACCCCGACGAACTGGTGCGCTTCCGCAAGGAGGCCCGGGCCGAGCTCGGCGCTGCCGGCGCACCGGCCCTCGCGGCCAAGACCGAGCAGCTGCGCGAGCGCTGGGTGAAGGATCAACTCG
>CAYRXQ010000012.1:0-4823 GCA_964428115.1 uncultured Ilumatobacteraceae bacterium | reverse complement strand
GGAGAGGTGGCGGCGGCGGTGAGCGTTCGTACCTGCGCGCCGGGCGGGCGCGTGCGGCCAGCGTCGGCTGGCCCGACGCCTACGCCTTCACCAAGGCGCTCGGCGAGCAGGCGCTCACCGAGAACAAGGGCGACGTCCCGGTCAGCATCGTGCGCCCGTCGATCATCGAGTCGGCATGGGCCGAACCACGACCGGGCTGGATCCGCGGGTTTCGCATGGCCGAGCCGGTGATCATCTCCTACGCCCGCGGCCTGCTCAAGGAGTTCCCCGGCGTCCCCGAGGGCACCGTCGACGTCATCCCGGTCGACATGGTCGTGGCCGCCATCATCGCCGTGGCCGGCCTCGGGCCCGAGCGGGCGCCCGCCATCACCCAGGTCGCCTCCGGTGGGATCAACCCGCTCAAGTACCGCACCCTCGTCGACAACGTCAGCGGCTGGTTCACCGAGCACCCCCTCTACGACGCCGAGGGCCAGCCGATCGTCGTCCCCGAGTGGACGTTCCCCGGACGGGGTCGGGTCCAGACCCAGCTCGGGCGGGCCAAGCAGGTGCTCACCACCGGCGAGAAGCTGCTCCAGGCCCTTCCCCTGCGCGGCAAGCAGGCCGAGTGGACGGCCTCGCTCGAGACCAAGCGCAGCGAGGTCGAGCGGGCCCTCGAGTACGTCGAGCTGTACGGGCTCTACACCGAGTGCGAGGCGATCTACCAGGTCGATCACCTGATGGAGGTCTGGAACGCGCTCGACGCAGCCGACCAGGCGACGTTCGAATTCGACCCGCGCCACGTCGACTGGCCGACCTACGTGCGCGAGATCCACCTGCCCTCGATTATCGAGCACGCCCGGGTCAAGACCACGCCCGGCAAGTCGCGTGGCACCGACCGGGCGACCCGCCTGCGCAAGCAAGTCCTCGACCCACGACGCCAGGTCGCAGCCTTCGACCTCGAGAACACGCTGATCGCGTCCAACGTCGTCGAGAGCTACTCCTGGCTGGCCACCCGTCGCCTCGACACCCCCGAGCGCATCCGCTACGCGCTGCGGACCATCGCCGAAGCGCCCGGGCTGCTCAAGCTCGACCGGCGCGACCGCACCGACTTCCTGCGTCACTTCTACCGGCGCTACGAACACGCCCCGGTCGCCCAGATCGAGGAGGACGCCCGGGAGCTGCTGACCAACCTGGTGCTCACCAAGGGCTTCCCCGCCGGTCTGCGCCGGGTCCGCGAGCATCGGGCCCTCGGCCACCGCACGGTGCTCATCACCGGCGCCCTCAGCTTCAACGTGGCCGGGCTGCGGCCGCTGTTCGACGAGATCGTCGCGGCCGAGATGAGCGTGCGCCCCGACGGCACCTACTCGGGCGAGATGGCCACGGTGCCGCCGACCGGGGAGGCGCGTGCCCAGATCCTCGCCGACTACTGCGCGGCCGAGGGCTTCCGACTCGACGAGTGCGTGGCGTACGCCGACTCCTCCTCCGATCTGCCGCTGTTCGAGGCGGTCGGCTTCCCCGTGGCCGTCAACCCCGAGACCCGCCTCGCGGCCATCGCCCGCAAGCGCGGCTGGCTCGTGGAGCACTGGTCGAAGGCCCCGGGTGGCCCCCGTCCCCTACTCCCCATCGGGCCCCTGATGGTCGAGCGCGAGCGTCGGCGGGTGTTCCGATGAGGGCGCTGCAGATCCGGCGCAGCGTGCCGCGCCTCGGGATGGCCCGGGTCGCCTCCGCGCTCAGCCCCTCGGCCGCGACCCGCCTCGGACCGCTCGAGTACCGCATGGTCGAGGCACCCGAGCTGCCGGGCCCCGGCTGGCAGCGGGTCCGCACCCGCCTCGCCGGCATCTGCGGCTCCGACCTCTCCCTGGTCGAGGGCCACGCGTCGACCTACTTCGAGGACTGGGTCAGCTTCCCGTTCGTCCCCGGCCACGAGGTGGTCGGCGAGCTCGACGACGGCACCCGAGTGGTGATCGAACCGGTGCTCGGCCACGAGGCACGCGGCTTCGCCCCGCCGTTCCCCGGCGCCGCACCCGGCGACGGCGACGACCACGCGCACCTCACCACCAGCGCCCCCGGCACGCACGTCGAGCCCGGGATCCAGACGGGCTTCTGCTGCTCCACCGGCGGCGGGTGGGCACCCGAGTTCGTCGCCCATGCCAGCCAGTTGCACCCCATCGACGCCGCGATGCCCGACGAACGGGCCGTGCTCGTGGAGCCCCTCGCCGGCGGCATCCACGCTGCGCTGCTCACCTGGCCCGCGATCGCCGAGGTCACCGACCCGGTCGTCGCCGTGCTCGGGGCCGGCACCATGGGCCTCGCGGCCGTCGCCGGACTGCGGCGCTACGTGCCCGGGGTCCGCATCGTGGTCGGGGCGCGCTACCCGCACCAGCAGGCCGCCGCCCGGGCGCTCGGCGCCGACCTCGTCGGCACCCCCGAGGAACTGCCCCGCGCCGTGCGCCGCCTCGTCGGCTGCCACGTGGTCGGCGACCACCTCACCTCGGGCGCCCACGCCTCGATCGACGCCGTCGGCACGAGCGAGTCGATCGAGACCAGTCTGCACCTCACCCGACCCAGGGGTCGCGTCGTGCTGCTCGGCATGCCCGCCGACGTGACCCTCGACCTCACCGGCCTGTGGCACCGCGAGACCGAGCTGAAGGGGGCCTACACGTACGGTACCGAGACGCTCCCCGACGGCACCACGGCCCGCACCTTCGCCCTGGCGATCGACACCGCGACCGCCGTCGAGGCCGAGCGCTGGCTCTCGGCCACCTACCGACTCGCCGACCACGTCGACGCCATCGCCCATGCGGCGGCCGCCGGCCGCCGTGGCGCCATCAAGATCGCCTTCGACCTGAGAGGGAACTGACGCCCATGCCCCGCCCAGGCTTCGTCCTCGACGTCGACCGTTCCACCCCACCCACGCTGTTCTGGCACGGGGAACGGTTCCGACTCGAACGACTTCCCGCCGACCGCAGTCGGATCATCTACCCGCCCGAGCCGCTCGCCGGCATCGACGACGTCGACGGCGCGATCCGCCACGCCCTGCTCCACCCGCTCGACAGCGACCCGCTGCCGGCGCTGCTGCGGCCCGGCATGAAGCTCACGATCGCGTTCGACGACGTGAGCCTCTCGCTGCCCAAGATGCGCCGGCCCGACACCCGCCAGCGCATCATCGAGGCCGTGCTCGACCTCGCCGCCGCGGCCGGCGTCGACGACGTCCAGATCATCGCCGCGCTCGGCCTGCACCGCCGGATGCACGACTACGAGCTGCGCCACGTGCTCGGCGATCGCATCGTCGACGCGTTCGGGCCCCGCGGCCAGCTCACCCAGCACGACGCCGAGGACCCCGACAACCTGGCCGTGATCGGCACCACCGACCAGGGCGAGATCGTCGAGATCAACAAGCGGGCCGCCGAGAGCGACCTCATCGTCTACGCCAACGTCAACCAGGCGGCGATGGACGGCGGATGGAAGTCGGTCACGACCGGGCTCGCCTCGTACCGCTGCCTGAGCTTCCACCACAACCCCCACACCCTGCGCCACACCCGCAGCCTCAACGACCGCCACCACAGCGCGCTCCACTCGAGCCTGTGGCGCATGGGCGAGGTGCTGCGCACCAGCGGGCCGCAGATCTTCACCGTCGAGACCACGCTCAACACCGACACGTTCCCGTCGAGCTTCGGCTTCCTCGCGAAGCGCGAGTGGGAGTGGAACGCCCGCGACCGGGCGACCTACCTGGCCACCGCGAAGAGCCTGGAGCGCACGCCCACCCGCCTGGCCCGCAAGATCTTCCACTCGCTCGAGGCCCCGTACCGGACCACCAGCGTCACGGCCGGGCACACCGACGCCGTCCACGAGGTCACCCTCGAGCACGTGCACCGCCAGCAGCTCGTCGAGGTCGAGGGTCAGACCGACATCCTCACGATGGGGGTGCCGTTCATCTCGCCGTACAACCCCGAGTCGATCATGAACCCCGTGCTCGTCATGTGCATGGGGCTCGGATACCTGTTCAACATGTACCGCGGCAAGCCGCTCGTGCGGGAGGGGGGCGTGATCATCATGACCCACCCCACCTACGAGGAGTTCCACCCGGTCCACCACCCGAGCTACATCGACTTCTACGAGCAGGTGCTGGCCGACACCACCGACCCGGTCGTGATGGCCGAGCGCTGGGAGCGCCAGTACGCCGAGGACGAGTGGTACCGCCACCTCTACCGCACCGGCAACGCCTACCACGGGGTGCACCCCTTCTACGCGTGGTACTGGGGTGCGCACGGCCAGCAGCACGCCGGCAAGGTGATCGTGGTCGGCGGGCTCCCCAAGGCCGTCCGTCGGATCGGGTTCACCCCGGCCTCGACGATGGAGGACGCGCTCGAGATCGCGAGCGACACCGTCGGCCGCTCCCCCACCATCACGCACCTCCACGTGCCCGCCCAGCTCGTGGCCGACGTCCGGTGATCCGGTCATGGCATCGAAGGCTGCACGTCCCGTCACCGACCGGTCCGCGATGAGCTCCAGCACGCGGCGTCGGATCGCGGTGCGACGGGCCCAGCGCGCCGCCGGGGTGGTGGAGGGTGCCGTGCGCACCGCCGCCTCGCCGCTGCGGCGGTACGGGTTCCCCTATCGGGCGCCAACCGTGCCGCGCGGCGTCGAGGTGCCGCACGATCCGCCCGCCCTCGGCGCCGACTACGACACCGAGTGGGCACGCACCCCGGTGGCTCGTGCGGCCCGCGGCGTGATCATCGAGGGGCCGCTGCGCCTCAGCGCGCGGATCCTCACCCATCCCGAGATCCTCGGCACCGACCGGCTCGCGGATCTCGCCCGGCTCGACGAGCCGCCACCGCTGATCT
>CAYRXQ010000011.1:0-27572 GCA_964428115.1 uncultured Ilumatobacteraceae bacterium | reverse complement strand
GTCCTCGGTCGTCCACCCGCCGGCGAAGGCGTCGGCCACGTCGGCGAGCCCGTCCTCGTGGAACGCGCCGGTCACGAGCACGCCGAGCAGCACGGCGACCGCCGCTGCGACGCCGACGGGCACGAGCTCACCGAGGCCCACGGCGACGGCGCCGACCGCGGCGCCGACGAGCGCACCGACCACCGGGAACCACGGCACTGCCGCCGTCGCACCGGGATCACGCCCGAGGCGAACCGGCACCCGGGTGAGGAACTGGACCGCGGCGAGGAAGCCGATCATCGTGTGTCCACCGGTCGGCGGCTCAGCGTTCGCCGAGCCATTCAGCGATCACCGAACCACTCGGCGAACGTCGGGACCTCGGTGATGCCGGCGCAGGCCATCGCGATCAACGGCACCGCCGCCATGCCACCGCTGCCCTCGCCGAGGCGCATGTCGAGGTCGAGCAGCGGCCGCTTGCCGAGGCGGTCGAGGAGGCGACGATGGCCGGGTTCGGCCGAGCAGTGGCCGACCGTGCAGTGGTCGAGCGCATCGGCACGGACCATCGCCAGCGGGAGCACCGAGGCCGTGACCACGTACCCGTCGAGCACCACCGGGATCGAGCGCATCCGGGCCGCCACGGTGGCCGCAGCGATCGCGACGAGTTCGGCCCCGCCCACCTCGCGGAGCACCTCGAGCGGATCGGTGATCCCGGCGATGCGCCGCACGGCGGTCTGCACCGCGGCGCGCTTGCGAGCCAGCGACTCGTCGTCGATCCCGGTCCCGCGCCCGACCCACGCCGCGGTCTCCCCGCCTGCCAGGGCGGCCGCCACCGCGGCGGAGGGCGTGGTGTTGCCGATCCCCATCTCGCCGAGCACCAGCAGGTCGGTGTCGAGGGCCTCGACGGCGGCCACCGCGGTGGCGACCACCTCGTCGAATCGGGCCGTGTCGAGCGCCGGCTCGACCCGGATGTCGCCGGTGGGCCGTCCGACGCCGACATCGACCGCCATCACCTCGGCACCCGCGTGCCGGGCGAAGGCCGTGATCGTGGAGCGCCCCTCCCGAAAGGCGCTGAGCATCGCCTCGGTGACCCCGGTCGGATAGGCGCTGACCTTGGTGGCGGCCGCGATCCCGTGGTCGGCGGCGAAGATCAACCCGACCGGTCGCTCGACCCGTGGCAGCGGCATGCGGTGCCAACCGGCGACCCACTCGGCGATCTCGTCGAGCCACTGCAGTGCGCCGCTCGGCCGCAGGATGTTGGCGGCGCGCTCGTGCACTGCGGCGGCCGCGGCCTGATCGCAGGCGGGGAGCGACGCGAGCGAGTCGCGCAGCCACGGGTTGCGGATCGGGGCGGTGGTCACGTGAGCAGCTCCATGGGGTCGACGAGCGGGACGGCGAGGCCGGCGACCAGGAAGATCGTCCGGTCGGCCGTCGCGGCAAGTCGCTGGTTCGTCCGCCCGAGCAGGTCGCGGTAGCGGCGTCCGTCGTGCGTCTCGGGGTGGACGCCGAGGCCGACCTCGTTGGAGATGATCACCGTGGGAGCGTGCCGCCCCGAGGCGGTGGCCGCAAGCGCCTGTGCTGCCCGGTCGACGTCGGCGTCGTCGTCGCCCCGCCACATCAGGTTGTTGACCCACAGGGTGAGGCAGTCGACGATCACCAGCTCGTCGGCGCCGGTCCGCCGGGCGAGCTCCAGGGCCACGTCGAGGGGAGCCTCGACCGTGGACCAGTGCGGTGGGCGCTCGGCCTGGTGCGCCTCGATCCGAGCGTCGAGGTCGTGGTCGCCCGGGATCCGTGGCGACGTGGCGACATAGGTCACCGGGCCGTCGTGTCGCAGCCCGAGACGGACCGCGAGCGCGCTCTTGCCGCTGCGGGCACCGCCGAGGAGGAAGGTCAGCACCGGGGGACCGTCGTCAGTAGTCGATGCCGCGCATCGCCCGGATGCCCTGCTGGTACGCGTGCTTGACCTCGACCATTTCGGTGACCGTGTCGGCCAGCTCGACGATCGCGGCCGGGGCGTCGCGACCGGTCACCACCACGTTCACGTGCTCGGGTCGGTCGCGCAGTGCCTGCACCACCGCCTCGGTGTCGATCCATCCCCAGGTGCACAGGTAGGTGAGCTCGTCGAGGATGACGAGCTGGTGCTCGCCTGCCGCGATCAGGGCGGCCGCCCGGGCCCACCCATCAGCGGCGAGTGCCTTGTCGTGGTCGAGGTTCTCGGAGTCCCAGGTGAACCCGTCGCCGAACGCGAACCAGTCGGCGCCGAGCTGGCGGCCGAGCTTCTCCTCGCCGACCTTCCAGTCGCCACTCTTGACGAACTGGACCACGGCGACCTTCCAACCGCGGGCGATGGCCCGCAGCATGACCCCGAACGCTGCGCTGCTCTTGCCCTTGCCGTTGCCGGTGTTCACGATCACCACCGAGGGCACCGAGCGGAGCCCGTCGGGTCGGGGATCGTCGGTCAGCGGTTCGGACGTCGGATCGGGCTGCGCGTCGGACATCGGGTCGGCATCGGAGCTCATGGAATGCCGGAGCATAGGCACCGACGTGTACGGTGTCGCCCCGACGAAGGAATCAGCGAAGTCCGGTGAGATCCCGGCGCTGTCCCGCAACGGTGGTCCGGTCCGAGCAGGGTGCTCGGCCGGCGAGCCCGGTCGCCTGACCCTCGTGCGACATCCAGACCCTCGAGGCAAGGGCGGTTCGCCGGTCGGTTCACCGACCACGACCTGACTTGTCCTCCCACCACGCGGAGGAACCCCATGAACATCCGGACCCTGCTCGGCCTCGCGGCCGGCTCGGCGTTGCTGCTGGTCGCCTGTGGCGACGACGGCGCATCCAGCGATCCGACGGTCGCCCCGGCGGCGACGGTGCCCGGCACCGAGGCTCCGGTCGCCACCGCAGCGACCGGCGACACCACACCGGCCGATGGCGCCGGCGACCCGGAGGCCGCGGTGGCCTCCCGCATCCTGTCCCTGTCGCCCACGGCCACCGAGATGATCTTCGCGATCGGTGCCGGTGACCAGGTCGTCGCGGTCGACTCGTTCTCGAACCACCCGCCCGAGGCCGCGGCCGTCCTCACCGAGATCATGGCCTTCGAGCCGAACGTCGAGGCGATCGCCGAGTTCGAGCCCGACCTGGTGCTCACCGACGGCACCAACCCCGACCTCCTGGCCCAGCTCGACTCGTTGGGCATCCCGCACTGGGAGGGCCCGGCCGCCATCAGCTTCGACGACGTCTACACCCAGATCGAGCAGCTCGGCGTGGCCACCGGCCACGTGGCCGACGCAGCGGAGTTGGTGGCCTCGATGCAGACCGAGATCGACGCCCTGCTGGCCGGGATCCCCGAGCTCGAGGCGCCGCTGCGCTTCTACCACGAGCTCGACCCGACCTACTTCTCGGTCACCTCCGACACGTTCATCGGCTACGTCTACAACCAGTTCGGGCTGGTGAACATCGCGGATCTCGCCGAGGGCAACGGTGGCGCCTACCCGCAGCTGAACGCCGAGTTCATCATCTCCGCCGATCCCGACCTGATCTTCCAGGCCTGCACCAAGTACTGCGGTGAGACCGCCGAGACGATGTCGGGGCGGCCGGGTTGGGATGCGATCAGCGCGATCGCGAGCGGTGCGGTGATCGAGCTCGACGACGACATCGCCTCGCGCTGGGGGCCACGCGTCGTCGACTTCCTGCGCTCCGTGGCCGAGGCCATCGACGAGGTCGCCAGCGTGGACGCAGCAGGGTGAGCACCGGGCGGACGCTGCGGGGGCCGAGCGCCGGCTGGTACGCCGGTGCCGGCGCGCTCGTGGTGGTCGCCGTGGTGGTCGGGGCGATGATCGGCCCGGCCGGCCCCGACTGGTGGCGGGTGCCACTGGTCCTGCTCGACCGGCTGCCGCTGGTGACGGTCGACCACGGCGTGAGCCAGGCCGACTGGAACGTGGTGTGGCAGATCCGCATGCCGCGCGTGGTGCTGGCCGGCATCGTCGGCGCCACCCTGGCGCTCTCGGGAGCCAGCTACCAGGGCGTGTTCCGCAACCCGCTGGTCGACCCGTACCTGCTCGGTGCCGCGGCCGGCGCCGGGCTCGGCGCCACGATCGTGTTCACGGTCGGTCGGTCGGCCACTGCTGGCTGGCCGGTCGACCCGGCGCCGACCGTGGCCTTCGTGATGGCGCTGCTCACCGTGGCCATCACCTACACGGTCGGGGCGGCCTTCGGCGGGGTGCGGTCGAGCGTGACGCTGGTGCTCGCCGGCGTGGCGGTGGTCTCGTTGATGACCGCCATCCAGACCTTCCTGCTGCAACGCAACTCCGAGGTCGTCCGCGAGGTCTACAGCTGGATCCTCGGACGGCTGTCGACCGCCACCTGGGGCGATGTCCGGCTCGTGCTGCCCTATGTGCTGCTCAGCTCCGTCGTGCTGCTCCTGCACCGCCGACACCTCGATCTGCTGCGCGTCGGCGACGAGGAGGCCCTCACCCTCGGCGCACCGGTGGCCCGGATCCGCCTCGTGGTCGTGATCGCCGCCACCTTGGGCACCGCCGCGGTGGTCGCGGTCAGCGGGTTGATCGGCTTCGTCGGGATCGTCGTACCCCACGTGGTTCGGCTCCTGGCCGGGGCGAGCTACCGCCGTCTGCTCCCGCTCAGCCTGGCCTTCGGGGCGGCGTTCCTGATCCTCGCCGACATCCCCGGACGTGTCCTGAGCAACCCGGCCGAGACGCCGATCGGCGTGGTCACGGCGTTCCTCGGGGCACCGTTCTTCATCGTGCTGCTGCGGACCCGGCAGGTGGCCCGATGAGCTCGCTCGAGCTGCGCGACGTCACGGTCCGCTTCGGCAAGCGGGTCGCCGTCGACCGCTTCTCGGGCACCGTGCGCTCGGGGGAGTGGTTGGGGTTGATCGGCCCGAACGGCGCGGGCAAGTCGAGCCTGCTGCGTGCCGTGGCCGGCATCGTCCCGGTGCGCGGCGAGGTGCTCGTCGACGGTTCGCCGCTGTCGCTGCGCACGCGATCGCGCCGCGCCGCGCTCGTGGCCTATGTCCCGCAGGACCCGCTGCTGCCCGACGACATGACCGGGGAGGAGTACGTGCTGCTCGGCCGCGCCCCGTACGTGGGGTACTTCGGCTCGGAGTCGCGCCACGACCGGGCGATGGTGGCCGACGTGCTCGAGCGCCTCGACCTCGGTGGCTTCGCCGATCGTCGACTCGGTGAGCTGAGCGGCGGCGAGCGGCAGCGATTGGTGATCGCCCGGGCGCTCGCCACCGAGGCGCCGATCCTGTTGCTCGACGAACCGACCAGCGCGCTCGACATCGGGCACCAGCAGCAGGCGCTCGAGCTGGTGGCACGGTTGCGTCGGGAGCACGGGCTGACCGTCGTGTCGGCCATGCACGACCTGACCCTCGCCGGGCTCTACAGCGATCGGTTGATGCTGATGCACGAGGGCACGGTCGTGGCTGCCGGTCCGGCCGACGAGGTGCTGCGCGCCGACACGCTTGCCGAGTTCTACGGGGTGCGCGTGACGGTCCACCACGAACCCGACGGCACGGTCGTGGTCATTCCGCGGCGCGAGGACCTCGGCGCCTGAGGCGCGCGCGTCTCGACCTCGACGGTGCTCAGCCGGCCACCACGACCACGGCGATGCCGACGGCGACGGCCACCGCGGCCAGTGCCTCGGCCCGGGTGTGCCGCTCACCGAAGCGGACTCGGGCGATCGTGAACGCGAGGAGCAGCTCGACCTGGCCGAGCGTGCGGACCTTGGCGGCGTTCTCCAGGGTGACCGCCAGCGCCCAACCGGCCGAGCCGGCCAGGCTCAGCACGCCGACGGGCGCGGCCAGACGCCAGTGGCGTGCCACGGCGACCAGCTCCGACCGGTCGGTGATGGCCAGGTATGCACCGTTGAGCACCGTCTGGATGACCAGCATCACCGTGAGGGTGACCAGTGCGCGGTCCCAGGCGGTGCCGCCGTCGAGCGACTGCGAGGCCGCCCGGATGCCGACCGCCGCGCCGCCGAACAGGCCGCCCGCGGCGATGCCCATCAGCGCGGCCGGGTCGCCGGCGCGGCGCAGGACGGTGCGCAGCGACCCCCGGCCCGCGAGCCAGGCCACCGAGACGGTCACCAGTGCGGCCCCCACCCAGCCGAGCCAGGCGAGCGGCTCGCCGAGCAGCACCGCCCCGATCACCGCGACCTGGATGACCTCGGTCTTGGCGTAGACCGTGCCGAGCGCGAAGTCGCGCAGGCGGAAGGCCCGCAGCAGCGCGATGGTGCCGAGGATCTGGGAGACCCCTGCGGCCGCGACGATCGGCCAGAACCGACCGGGCACCGAGGGGATCGGCCGACCGAGCGCGAGGAAGGTGATCGCCGCAGTGACCAGTGCCAAGGGCGCGCCGTAGGCGTAGCGGACGAAGCCGGCGGCGTTGGTGGTCAGCCGGTCGCGCAGCTGGTGCTGGCGAGCGGTCCGCAGGATCTGGAAGGTGGCGGCGGCGAGGGTGATCGGGATCCACATGGTGTCTCACGGGTGTCTCAACAAATGAGATGGCGAGTTCGAATGATGGGAGTCTAGCCGATCGAGTCGGGACTGCCCGCGGGCGCTACCGAGCCGACGGGATACGGTCACCCGATGGATCCCCGTGCCCTCGATCGCGACGTGGCCGCCGCCGCCGAGGCCCATCAACGCCTCCTCGCCCTCCTCGACGGTCACGTCGCAGCGGGCGACCTCGACCCCGGCCGGCCCTCGCTGCTGCCGGGCTGGTCGGTGGGCCACGTGATCGCCCACCTGGCGCGCAACGCCGACAGCCACATCCGCATGCTCGACGGGCTCTCGCAGTACGAGGGCGGGGCGCTCGGTCGTGAGGCCGACATCACCGAGGGTGCCGGCCGCGGCCTCGCGGAGCTGGTCGACGACCTGCGTCGATCGATCTGGGGGCTCGAGTCGCGGTGGGCGACCGAGGTCGACTGGGAGCGGACGGTGACTCGCCTGGCCGGCCCGGCACCGGCCCACGCGCTGCCGGCGCTGCGCCGTCGTGAGACCGAGATCCACCACGTCGACCTCGGACTCGGCACGACCTTCGCCGATCTCCCGGTCGACTTCCTGGGCTCGGAGCTCGACCGAGCGGCCGCCGCCGGAGCAGCCGAGCCGGCCGAGGTGGCGGCGCTCCCGCTCCACGACCGAGTGGCCTGGCGTCTGGGGCGCCTGCGCGTCCCGGGTGTGGGCGACGCGCCGTCGTTCTGACGCGAGTCGTTCTGGTCAGTCGCGATCGGCGTCGCGTCCCACGCTCAGGACGGTCTCGACGTACCGGTCGAGCTCAGGGTGCGCGTCGACCAGGCGCTGGAGCTGCGCGTGCCTGGGATCGCCGCCGACACCGGCCTCGCCTCGCCCGGCCAGGGTGCCGATGAGCTCGTCCCAGACGGCAGGTGGGAGGTCGGCGAGCCCGAGCGCGTCGCGCGCCGCCGGATCGGTGGCCGGCAGCGCGAGGACCTCGGCGAGCACCTGGCGCGCGACCGATGCCTGGACGTCACCGTCGGTCACCTCGCGCGGCGCCGCCTGACCGAGCGCGTGCTGGACACCTCGAGTGGTGAGCGCGGCGACCCGGGCCGAGATCGGTGCTGTCGGCGCGAGCACCCAGCCGAGCCCCATCGAGCCGACGGCGAGGAGCAGGTTGGCGCCCTCGGTGGCGACCCCGTGTCGGAACTCGAGGAGCGCGTCGCGCTCGGCTGCGCCGTCGACGACGAGGTCGACGACCCGACTGACGTCGGCCAGCCGACCGGCGACGTGCAGAGCGGCATCGGCCGCCGTCTCGGCGGGCGAACGGCGGACGTCGACGGCCGCGGTGGCGAGCTGGTCGTGGAGGAAGGCGCGGATCGACACCCCGAGCGAGCGCTGGGCGTCGGCGTCGTCGACGACCTGGCCGACCAGGTTCGCGACCTCCTCGTAGGGGCCGATCTCCACGATCGTGCCGTCGGTCCAGGTCCCGTAGACCGGCAGCCGTCGGTCGAGATGCGGCGACAACGTGGGCAGCAACGGGGCGATCCCGCGAGCGACGCCCCGACGGGTGCCCGCCGACAGCTCGTCGGTCATCGCCACCTGGGTGAGGGTGGCGAGAACCTCGAGCCGGGCCGTGAGCTCACCCTCACCGCCGCTGCCGGCACGTCCCCCAGGGCGGCCCAGCGCCGCGGCCCACAGCGCTTCGGTGGTGGTGGGGTCGAGTGCGGTCTCGGTGGCGAGCGCTCTGGCGACGTCCACGTCCTGGAGCAGCGATCGGGCCACATCGGCCCGCTCGGCGAGCACGCGCACCAGGGCCTCGGCGGCTGCGGTCCGGTCGATCACCCCCGGGGTGCCCGACCACAGCGGATGGCCGGCGAGGCCGAGGACGAACCCGCGCGTCAACGACCCGACCAGCGCGTCGGTCAGCCGGTGCGCCGACGCTGCCACCACCGAGGCCAGGGCCGCGGATGCCGTCACGCGCTCGACCACGAAGCGGGCCGACGCAGCATTGACCGCGGCGATGCCGTCGAGCAGGCGGACCACCGCCGGCCCGAGCCCCACGTCGAGCTCGACCGGCAGGAGGCCGAGCTGTGCGAGCTCGGTGTCCTGTTCGACGGCGCGCAGCACCGAGGCGAGCCCGTCCGCGCCGAGGGTCCGCTGCAGGATCGCCGCTGCTGCCGGTGAGCCCGCTCGATCGGCGGCCTCGGCGGCCCAGGTCAGGAGCTCGGCGCGTGTGAGGTCGAGGGCGCCGCCATGGTCGACGACCTCGCGATGGGCGGCGGCTGCGGCCGCGAGCCCGCGCGCCACCTCGGCAGTGGATCGGTCGAAGTGCGGCGACAGCGGTCGCCAGGCCGCCCGGGCGTCGAAGGTGCCGACCAGCCGGCGGACGACCTCGGCGAGGGCGTCGCCGTCGGGACCCGCGGCGCGCCACGAGACCATCGCGTCGCTGGCGATGATGCGGTCGAGGAGCGGGACCCACTGCCCGACCAGGTTCGCGATCGTGAGCCGGGCCGCTCGCAGCGCGTCGGCGGCATCGGGATCGTGGCGGACCTCACCGGCGATCGCCCGTTCGAGGTGCAGGATCACCTCGTGGGTGCCGGCCCGCAGCGCGAGGAGGCGCGCCGGGTCGTAGCCGTAGCCGATCACGCGATCCCGCCCGTCGTGAGCTGGCGCGCCGCTCGGGCATCGAGGTCGAGCTGGTCGGCCTGTCGCTCGAGCTGTCGTGCCCGCCATCGCACTGCGTCGACGGCCCGAGCGAGCTGCCCGAGGTTGGTGGCCAACGTGACGCGGCACAGTGCGATGCGCGGGCTGTGCCAGGTGTCGTCGTCGGCGAGGCGGGGGAGCTGCCACACCGGACCAGCCTCGAGGGAGCCGGACAGGGCGTGCAGCTCGTGGGCCCGGCGGCGCAGGTGCGCGGCCTCGGCCTCGAGGCGCTCGGGCGCACGATGCGGTGACGACACGACGGGGTATGCGGACATGGGTGACCTCCTGGGCCCCATGGGGGCACCACCGCCGGTGGTCGCGGAAACTGGTCCAGCCCGTCGCAGGCGGCGGTCAGGGCTCTCGGTCGACGAGGTCGGCGATCACGTCGTGGTGCGCCAGCCCGGTGGTGAGGTCGACGTAGCCGCGCCCGAAGACCTCGAACCCGTGCCGCAGGTAGAAGTCGAGGGCCGTGTCACGGGCGCGTGCCCAGACGAGCTCCACGCCGGCCTCGCGGTGCTGCGCGATGCCGGTGCGCAGCAGCAGCGCGCCCAGGCCGCGACCGGCCCAGGCCGGATCGGTCGCCATGCCCCGCAGCTGGACGCCCCGCCGGGCCGGGTGATCGGGGTGGGCCCGGTCGATCCAGGTGGAGATGGCGAGGACCCGGCGCGCTGGGGACCCGTCGGCATTCGGCGCGGTCTCGACGACGCCGAGGTGGATCGTGCCCTCTGCGAGGTCGTCCTCCCAGACCACCTCGATGGAGCGGGTGCCGACGCGCAGCACCCGACGTCGCAGATCGTGGGTCTCGGCTGCGGTGAGCTCGACAACCTGCACGGCCGGACCGCCGCTCACGCGGTCGCCACCTCGACCGCTGCCCCACCGGCGGTTGCCGAGCGGTAGATGGCATCCACGACGCGGTGGGCCCCGAGCGCGACCCCGGCATCGGGGTAGGCCGCGGCACGTTCGGCGGCTGCGAGCACGAAGTCGCCGTCGGGGTTCGTGGAGCGTGCGAGCGCATGGGCGTACCCGGGTGCCGACGACCGTGCCACGAGCGCCTCGGCGTCGAGCACCCCGGTGGTGCCGTCGGTGTCGGTCCAGGTGACCGGACCGAACCAGTCGTGGCCGTCGATCACCACGTGGCGGCGTTCGCAGAAGATCTCCACCCGGCGCAGGCTCGGTCGAGCCAGGTTGTCGTGCCACACGCTCATCAACGTCCCCAGTGCACCGGAGCGGAACCGGATGGTGGCAGCCACCACGTCCTCGATCCCGTCGTGACCATGGACGAACGACTGCTGCGCGCTGACGGTGCCGATCTCGCCCACCAGCATCGCCAGGAGGTCGACGTCGTGGATCGAGTGCTCGAGCAGGGTCCCCGAGCCGGCGCGCCGCCGGTCGGCCCGCCAGTCGGAGCCGTAGGTCCCCTGGATCGGGATGAACTGATCGTCGCGGAACACCACGCTCATCACCCGGCCGGCGGCCGGCTCCGCGATCAGGTCGCGGGCCGCGAGGAAGGCGGGGCTGCGTCGCAGGATGAGCCCGACCTGGTTGGTGACGCCGGCGGCGGCAAGCGTCGCCGTCATCGCCTCGGCGGTGGGCAGGTCGACGCCGAGCGGCTTCTCGCAGAACACGGCGAGGCCACGTGCGGCCGCGGCCTCGACCAGCCGGGGGTGCTCACTGGTCCATGTGCAGACGTACACGGCATCGGATCCGTCGAGGACCTCGTCCTCGGAGTCGGCCACCGTGCAGCGGCTGGCGGCGGCGAAGGCCTCGGCCCGTGGGCGATCGGGGTCGTAGACCGAGGAGCGCACCACCGGCACGCCGCTGGCCCGCAGCATCTTGGAGTGGAACGTGGCGATCAGGCCCGCTCCGAGGAACCCCACCCGGACGTCGGTCTCCACGGCGCGCACCCGGGCGACGATATCGGTCCCGATGTCGCGCCCCCGGACGGGTCGCCAGCAGGGTCGACCCAGCCGGGTCAGCCCAGCCGCACGACCCGATTCGACACGAGTGCGGCCTCGTCCTCGTCGTGGGTCACCCACAGCGCGGTGGTCCCGGCACGTCGCAACAGCTCGGCCGACTCCACCACCAACCGGTCGTGCAGCTCCCGATCGAGGCCGGTGAGCGGCTCGTCGAGCAACAGCAGGCGCGGCCGCGGTGCGAGCGAGCGCACGAGGGCGACGCGCTTGGCCTCGCCGCCCGAGAGCTCACCGACGCGTCGGTGTGCGAGGTCGCCGAGCCCCACCAGGTCGAGCAGCTCGGCCACCCGGGCACGTCGTTCGGCACGCGGTACGCCGGACATCTCGAGCCCGAACGCGACGTTTCCGGCCACGTCGCGCTGCGGGAAGAGCTGCTCGTCCTGGAACACGAACCCGATGCCGCGTCGGTGGGTCGGCACCGACGCGAGGTCGACGCCGTCGAGCAGGACGCGACCGCCGTCGGGCGGCAGGATCCCGGCCACGACCCGCAGCAGCGTGCTCTTGCCGATGCCGGAGGGTCCGAGCAGGGCCACGATCTCCCCCTCGTCGACGTGCAGCGAGAGGTGGTCGAGGAGTGGCGCGCCGTCGAAGGTGATGGTCAGGTCGATCACGTCGTGCCCGGTGCGTCCGCCCCCTCCGGGGCGGTCGCGCCCCGAGCCGCCCGAGGGCGGTGGCCGACCGCACGACCGACGGCACGTCGCCCGACCAGGTCGTCGAGCCCGGCGAGCGAGACGACGACGACGGTGAGCGCGGCGAGGATCGTGGCGAGCGCGAAGCCCTGTGCCCGCACGAGGTCGCCGGTCCGCGACAGGAGCCGTTCGATCGCGAGCGGTGCGGTCTCCCCGCCGGTGCGGCTGAGGAAGCTGGTGGCGCCGAACTCACCAAGGGAGACCGCGGCCGCGAGTGCCGCCCCCTGGGCGAGTGGCCGACGGAGCCGTCGCACGGTGACGTCGAGCCAGGCCCGGGTGGGTCCGGCACCGAGGGTGGCCGCTGCGTGGTGCAGGTCGGCGGGGATCGTGCGCAGCACGCCCAGCGCCGAGCGCACCACGAACGGCACGGCGATGAGGGCGTGGCCGACGGGGACGAGCCACCACTCGGCGCGCCAGTCGACCGGCGCCGCGTCGAAGGTGATCAGCATGCCGAGGCCGACCGTCACCGCCGAGGTCCCGAGCGGCAGGAGGATGCCGGCGTCGAGCACCCGTCCGCCCCGGCGCGCGGCGTCGATCGCGAGCACCGCGAGGCCGCCGACCACGACGGCGATCAGGGTGGCCCACACCGCCGTCGTCAGCGAGCGGCCGAGGGCCGCGAGCGGGTCGACGCCGAGGCGGATCCCGGGACGGACCTCGACCTCGTCGAGGGTCTGCCAGGCGGCCAACGACCAGCCGTCGGTGCCGCGCAGGGAGCGAACCGTCATGGCGACGAGCGGTGCCCCGACGATCGCTGCCGTCAGACCCGCAACACCGGCCACCCAGGCCCGGCCGCGTCCGTGCGGCGAGCGCCGCTCGACGTCGGGGCGGCCGAGCACGGTGCCGGTCGGGCGGCGGCGCCAGCCGGTCGCGCCGAGCACGACCGCCAGCACCAGCAGCTGCAGGACGGTGAGCGTGGTGGCCACGTCGAGCCGGCCGAGCTGGGTGGCCTGGCGCCAGATCTCCACCTCGACGGTGCGGGTGGATGCCGTGCCGAGCAGGCGGACGACTCCGAAGGACGTGAACGAGAACACGAAGACCACCGCGGCGGCCCCGACCACGGTCTCGCGCAGCAGCGGCCAGGTCACCCACCGGAAGGTTCGCCAGGGGGACGCCCCGAGGGTGGCGGCGGCCCACTCCAGCGGGGCCGGCAGCTGCTCCCAGGTGGTGCCCACCAACCGGATCACGACCGCCAGGTTGAACACCACGTGCGCGGCCACGATGGCCGGGAGCCCGCGCTCCCAGCCGGGTGGTGCGAGGGCCAGCACGGCCGCGCCCACCACGACCGTGGGGAGCACGAACACGGCGGTGACGAGACCGAGCAGGGCCTGACGGCCCCGGAACCGGTAGCGCGCGACCACCTGTGCCGCCGGCAGCCCGAGTGCGACGGTGACCGCAGTGCTGATCGCGGCCTGGAGCGTGGTGAACCACACGATCCGCCAGGTCCGGCCGTCGGCGAGCACGTCCCAGGGCGAGCCCTCACCGAGACCCCGCACGAGCACGGTCACGAGCGGCCAGAGGAAGAACAGGCCGAGGAACAGGGCCGGCACGACGACCAGCCCGGCGACGAGGATCGGGCTCAGCCGAGGACGAGCTCGGTCCACGCGTCGATCCACTCGTTGCGGCGGGCGCCGACGAGCTCGGTGTCGAGCTCCACGGCCACCTCGGGGCGCACGGCGAAGCGGACGAAGGGATCCGGCAGCTCGACCGTGGTGTTCGCCGGGTACACGAACAGGTCGAGCGGCAGCGTGGTCTGGAACGTTGCCGAGGCGAGGAAGTCGAGCAGCTCGCGGGCCTCGTCGGGGTGGTCGGTGCCGCGCAGCACGCCGGCGTACTCGACCTGCCGGTAGCAGGTGGCCGTGACCACACCGGTCGGAGCGTCGTCGCGGGGTGGGTCGGCGAAGATCACCTCGGCCGGCGGACTGGTGCCGTAGCTCACGACCAGCGGTCGCGGCCCGCCCCCGGCCCAGGTGAACCGCTCGTAGTAGGCCTCCGACCAGCCCGACACGACCTCGACGTCGTTGTCGACGAGGCGCTGCCAGTAGTCGAGCCATCCCCCTTCGCCGTACTCGGCGATGGTGGCCAGGACGAACGCCAGCCCCGGCGACGAGGTCGCCGGATCCTGCACCACGAGCAGCCCCCCGTAGGCCGGGTCGGCGAGCTCCTCGAACGTGGTCGGCACCGCGAGGCCGCGCTCGGCGAACCAGCCCAGATCGGTGTTGATGCAGACGTCGCCGCTGTCCACCGGGGTGACGAGCTCGTCGGGCACGCCGCTGAGCAGCGAGTCGTCGAGCTCGTCCACGGCGTCGACCGTGTGCGGCTCGAAGATCTCGGCCTCCACCGCCCGCGACAGGAACGTGGAGTCGACGCCCCACATCACGTCTCCCTCCGGTGTGCCGGCCGTGAGCGCGGCCTTGGCGAGCATCGTCCCGGTGTCACCGGCCGACAGGATCGTGACCTCGATGCCCGAGGCCGCGGTGAACTCGGCCAGCGCCTCGTTGACCGCGGTGCCCTCGACGGGGAACGAGTCGTAGGCCGCCAGGGTCAGCCTGACCGGCGTGGTCGGTTCGTCGCCGGTCCCGTCACCGTCGCCGCACGCGGCGGCGAGCAGCCCGAGGCCGACCACCAGGGCGCCGGCCCGAGTCGTCACCCGGCTCATGCCGTGACCTCGCCGGTCGACATGGTCGAGTCGGCAGCGTCGGTGGCGTCGGCGTCGTCCGCGTCGTCCGCGTCGTCGGCGGGATGATGGAAGACCGCCAACACCCCGCTCGACACCGACACCTCGATCGAGGAGGCATCGGCGACGTTGCTCACCCCTCGGCCGGCCAGCGGTTCGAGCTCGGCCGCCTCGAGGACCCATCGGGTCCCGGTGAGCGTGACCCCGGTGCACGGGCCGCGCAGGGCCACCAGCGAGATGCGGTCGCCGGGTTCGGTCGTGACACGGGCCCGACCCGGCCCGTGCACGATCACGGCATGTTGATCGCCCAACCAGCACTCGACGCGCGGGACGCTGGTGACCACCAGCGACGCCAGCGCACCGAGCGTGGCGAGCAGGTGGTCGAGTCGATCACCCGGCCCGCTACCGGCCACCAGGACCAGCTGGGCCGGGTGCAGATCGGCGGCCACGGCGAGGGCGAGCTCGGTGTCGGTGTCGTCCTTGTCGGTGGGGTGCCGCTGGATGGTGGCGTGCTCGACGGCCCACGCGAGCCCCTCGGGGCTGATGGAGTCGAGGTCGCCCACCAGCCCGGCCGGGGTGAGCCCGGCGGCACGGGCGTGGTCGAGTCCGCCGTCGGCTGCGAGCACGATGGCCGGGCGAGGCAGCGACCGCACGGCAGTCGGGTGGAGCGGTGCCGCCCCGGTGACGATCACGACGATGTCGTTCATGGGTGAGTTCCTCCGCCGGCATTACCCGGATCAGGTTCTCGGGTCGGTGGGAGCGGCCACCCTCTCAGCCCGCCGGTCTCGCGAGCTCCCCGTTCGGTTGGCCTCCAGGGTACCCCGCCGAGGTCGGAGCGGGTCGGAGCGGGCCCGACGAGCCAGCGCCGCGAACCCGTGCTTCGATGGAGCCGTGGCCGAACGCATCGACATCGAGCTCGAGCTCGACGACGGCCGCGCCGGCGGTCGGCGCGCCGGCTCGGGCGGATCCGATGGTCGCGGTCCCTCCGGTGCCGCCGGTGGTACCACCGCCGTGCCGCCGCCCGCAGGGAACGACCGTCGCCGGATGGCCGCGGTCGTCGCCATCGCCGCCGTCGTGTCCGGCGTGGACGGCTGTACGCTCGGCCGATCTGGGAGTGCCGACGGCGAGGACGTCACGGCGAGCCCCGCCGTGACGACGGTCGCGACCACCGCCGTGCGCACCACGACGACGCTGCCCGGCGGTCTCGACCAGGGCACCGTGCTGCCGCGGTTCCCCGGTCAGGCCGACCCGACCCGCACCTCCACGGCGGGGACCCGCGGCCCCGGCGACTTCCCGGGCACGATCGTCACCCGGCTCGAGCTCGGGCGCCAACTGCTGCCGGTCCCGACCGGCCTCGAATTGGTCGGCCTCACCTCCGACGGCGCCGTGGCCCGACTGGTGCTCGACACCGGCGAGCTCTCCGTGGTGCCGGTGGACGACCCCCGCGTGGCGCGCTACCCGACCGCGTTCCGGGTGCTCCCGTGGGGCGACGACGTGCTGCTCGTCGACCAGGGTGAGGGGCGGTCGCTGGTGGTCGGCGCCGACGGGCAGACGACGGTGGCGCGGGGGGTCCTGGGGGAGATGTTCGGTGGACCGTTCCCGGGTCCGACCGAAGACCTGCTGTGGGTGCCCTCGACGGGCGACGAGCAGTCGGGACGGATGCGACTCGACCTCGTCGGACGGGACGGCGGGCCGATCGGCGACGGTCTCGTGCTCCCGGCGACGAACGCCTGGATCGTCGGGTCCGATCACTTCGGCGGTGTCCTGATCCACGCCTCCGGCGGGACGTACCGGGTGACGGCGGGCGGCGACGGGCAGGACGTCTCGGCTGCGCGCTTGACCACCGGTGAACTGCTGTTGGCGGGGAGCGGGTACGCGCTGGTGCGCGACTGCGACGACGCACTCGGGTGTGGCGTGTCGGTGGTGCGCTACGACGGCGAGACGGTCCGACAGCTCGACGACCCGGCGCTCGACGATCCGAACCTGTTCCCCTGGGCGCCGCACCTGCCGACCGTCGCGCCCTCGGGCGACGCCTTCGTGTGGATGGGCCCACCGGTACTCGACAGCGGTCGCGGCCCACGTCAGTACGTGCTCGTCGACGAGTGGGCCGGCTCGTCCACCGGGCTCGGGTCGCTCGAGGCGTCACCGCCGGCGTTCGGCTGGTCGTCCGACGGTCGGTTCCTGCTCTACACCGACGGCGGGAAGCTCTTCGCCGTCGACCGACCGCTGCGCACCTACACGCCGCTGGACGAGCGGTTGCCGTTGCTGTGGAGCTTCGCGCTCCGGCCGGTGGCCGACGACGCGAGCCGCTGATCAGGTGCCGCGACCGACGAGACCGTCGAGTGCCTGCTCGACCGCCGGCAGGTCGGTGGGCTCGGCCACCAGCCGCGACAGGTAGGTGATCGACACCTCGTCACGCTCCACGGTGCCGCCGTCGGTGCCCTCGGGCAGGGCCAGGGCATCGCCCCACGACATCGTCACCCGGTACGCCTGCTCGTGCCCCTCGACCGGCTCCAGCGTCGCCGAGGCCATCGCCCGCGGCGGCGCGGTGCCGACCTCGGCGAAGCGCCAGCCGCGCACCGCATCGAGCGCGACGTTGGGGACGTTCACGTTGGCCACGACCGGTCGTGCCGGCGGTGCCGCCAGGAACCCCTCGACGAACGCGTCGGCCACCGCCGCGGCGGTGTCCCAGCACTGGCCGATCAGCATCTCGTCCCAGCCCTGGCCCTCGACCCCGAACCCGTCGACCGCCTGGCTCACGGCGACCCCGCTGATCCCGCCGTTGCGGCCGGTCAGGCACGCGCCGACGGTGCCCGAGTGGTAGATCGACCGCCCGACGTTCGCGCCCGGGTTGATGCCCGAGACGATCAGGTCGAACGGCTCGCCGAACGCGCCCAGGCGCGAGAACATCACGCAGAGCCCGGGCGGCCCGGTGACCGACCAGGCCTGGGGGATGCCGTCGAGTGCGACACGATGGACCTCGGGCTGCAGCAGGTGCAGCGCGCCGAGCGCCGCGCCGGCCCCCGAGTACTCGCGGTCGGGGGCCGCGACCACCACGTGCCCGTGGTCACACATCGCACGAGCCAGCACGTGGAGGCCGATCGAGTCGATGCCGTCGTCGTTGGTCACCAGGATGCGCACGGCCCCATCCCTACCAGCACTCGATGGATGCCCGGGAGACGGAGGGTGAACGTCAGGCGGTGGATGCGTCCTCGACGGTGACGGCATCGAGCGCGTCCACGGCGACGAGCTGGGCGGCGACACGTCGCTGCGAGACGGCGGTGAACGCCACCAGGCCGACGATCACGAGCACCATGCCGGGGATCTGCGCGAGGCCCACCGACTCGCCGAGCAGCAGCCACCCCCACCCGACCGCGAGGGCCGGCTGCGCGACCTGCATCACGCCGATGCTGGCCACCGGGAGGTGGTGCTGGGCGAACACGAGCAGGCCGTGTGCGGCGACACCGGTGAGCGCGGTGAGCATCGCGACCGCCGCCCACGCCCGACCCGACAGCGGCCAGATCGCGTCACCGGCGACGGTGACCGCGATCGGTGCGGTCGTGAGCATGGCCAACGGCATCACGCAGGCCATGAAGGTGACGACGTCGATGTGGTGACGGCGCACCCACTTGGTGGAGAGCAGGTACCCGACCCACAACAGCAGGACGAGGATCAGCAGCAGGTCGCCCTCGACCGTCGCGACCCCGGAGTCGCCACCGGCGAACAGGACGATCGCGATGCCGACCACCGAGAGCAGACCCCAGCTCAGTGCCCGCCAGTCGGGGTGCTCCTTGAAGAACAGAGCGCCGGCGGGCAGCAGGAGCAGCGGGCTCATCGCCCCGATGAACTCGGCGTGGGCGATGCTGGTCTTGTTGACCGCCGTGAAGAAGGTGGCGATGTTGGCCCCGAAGAACACCGCCGGCAGCAGGACGCGGCGCCAGGTCTCGCGGTCGGGCAGCCGCGCCCCGGTCCGGCGCCGGCGGGCGAGCAGGATCACCCACCACACGGCACTCGCGCAGATCATCCGCCAGAGCGCCACGGCGGCGCCCGGCGTCTCGGCCCACTTGACGATCGAGGAGCTGACCGAGAAGCACAGGATCGCTCCGAGGACCGCCAGCACGCCGAGCGGCCGCGGTGCGCGCTCGGTCACCTGACCGGTGCGGGCGTCGCCGGGGGAGTCATCTGCACGCGGCCAGGTTGGCACACGGTGTCAGACACCACCCAGGGCCAGCCACGCGTCGACCACCGACGGGTCGCCCACGACATCGAGCTCGTGTGCCCGATCGGTCGGGCGCCCCCACAGGCGCAGCAGCATCGGCGCGGCCGGTCCGCGCAGCGCGGCGTCGCCCTTGGCGTGCTCGCGGCGGACCTGCAGCCGGTCGTCCTCCACCCACACGAGCCACTCGCCGGCGGTGTCGGTGCAGTGCAGGTGGAGGCTGGCGGCGGGCAGCGCCACGCCGTCGCGCTCGACGAGTCGCGGCACGGCGAGCTCGAAGTACTCGTCGATGCCGTCGCTGGCGAGCACCGGATCGATCGGCGTCGGACTGTCGAGGGCCTCCTCGGCGTCGACGCGGTGCAGCAGGGTCTCGATCGCCTGACGTCGCCGCCACACACCCGCGACCTGGGGCGGTGGGAAGGGGTGCCAGGTCGGCGCGTCGAGGGGGAGTGCCTCGAGGGCGCTGACGAGCTCGGCGGCACCCTGGCGCAGCCACGCGCCGAGCCCGGCGGGATCGGCCTGCTCGGGGAGCGCCGGCCGGTCGGCGGGCGGTGCGGCGGTCTGCAGCGCCATCGTCGCCCAGCGATGGACGAACCCCACGTGCTGCGCGAGTCGCTGGAGGTGCCAGCCGGGGCACGCCGGCACGTCGCGATCGAGCGGACCGGTCTCGCACAGCGCAGCGAACCGCTCGGTCTCGGCGAGGATCGCGGCGAGGTGGTCGGGGCCACCCGTGGCCTGCTCGGTGGGGTCGTTCACCGGACGGAGGCTACCCCTCGCCGTCCGGCCGGTTCCGGGCCGATCTCCGGGCCAGCCGGCCGTGCCGGTCGGTCGCGACGCACGCCGCTGCGACCACGGCCGTGCCCGCCGGCCGGGGCGCCGGTAGCCTCGGACCATGAGCCCGCTCGACGTTTCGCCCTTCGCGACCGAGACCTCCGCTCGGACCAGCGAGCCGATCATCGAGATCACGCCCGAGGCCCTCGCCGAGCTGAAGCGGATCCGTGACGAGGAGACCGATGCCGACGCGCTCGGGTTGCGCCTCGAGATCGCCTCGGCCCCCGGCGAGGACTTCCGCTACGACCTCAGCTTCGACGAGTACCTGAAGGCCGGCTTCACCGACGAGGTGCGCACGCACGACGGCCTCAAGGTGATCATCCCGGGCAAGGACGTCGAGCTGCTCACCGGAGCGACCCTCGACCACCACGAGGCACAGGGGCTGGTCATCCGCAACCCCAACCGTCCGTCCGCACCCTCGGTCGAGGGGCTCACGGGCGACGACGAGCTCTCGGCACAGATCGAGGCCGTCGTGGCCGCCGAGGTCAACCCGGCACTCGCGGCCCATGGCGGGTTCGTCACCTACGTCGGCCACGACGGCGAGGGCACCGTCTACATGACCATGGGTGGCGGGTGCCACGGCTGTTCGATGTCGAAGCTCACGATGCTCGACGGCGTGCAGACGATGCTGTCCGAGGCGGTGCCCGGCGTGCTCGCGGTCAAGGACCTGACCGACCACTCGACCGGCGAGAACCCCTTCTACAGCTGAGGTTCCCGAGCCGCTGGTTCAGCGGCTCGAGGATGTCGTCGGCGTCGGGCCGCGATCGCAGGACCGACGCCGCGTAGCCGCAGGTCGGTCGGATGCGCAGCCCGCGACGCTGGGCGTCGGCGACGACCCCCTCGAGGAGATGCGCCGACCACCCGTGGCCGCGGTGCGCCGGGTCGGTCTCGACGTAGGGGATCACCAGCACCTGACCCTCGGTGCGATAGTTCGCAAAGCTCAGCACCTCGTCGCCGCGTCGCAGCTCGTACCGGTCCCGTTCCGCGTGATCGACGAACTCGAGCGACGGATCCGCGGCGGTCGCCGCGGTGCGGGGATGTGGAGGTTCGCCCATGTCCCGATGCTCGCGCACCGGGCGCATCGGGGCCGGCCCCCGTTCGTCGGACTCCCTGACGGGTGCGCCGTCGTCCTACGCTCCGCCCATGCCGGGCATCGTGGGATACGGGACGTACCTGCCGTACTGGCGGCTCCGCCGCAGTGCCATCGCGAGCGCGCTCGGCACGCCGCCGGCCCGTGGGGCCCGCAGCGTGGCGAGCTACGACGAGGACACCACCTCGATGGCGGTCGAGGCGGCGCGGCGTGCGCTGGCCGACGCCCCGCAGGGCTACGTCCCCTACGCGGTGTGGTTCTCGACGACCGCGCCGGCCTATGCCGACAAGACCAACGCCACGGCGATCCACGCCGCCCTCGACCTGCCCGCCTCGGTGGGCGCGTACGACGCCAACGGGAGCATCCGCTCGGGCATCGGGGCGATGAAGATCGCCGGGACGAGCACGATGATGGCCGTGCTCGGCGACGTCCGCACCGGCCAGCCGGGAGGTGCCGACGAGGCGGCCGGTGGCGACGCCGCGGTGGCGTTCTGCTTCGGCAAGCAGGATCCGATCACCGAGGAGATCGGCGGGGCCAACGTCAGCGCCGAGTTCACCGACCGCTGGCGCACCCCCGGGGCCTCGTTCTCCCGGCAGTGGGAGGACCGCTTCGGTGAGCATGCGTACCTCCCGCTGGCGCAGGAGGCGGTCGCCACGGCCCTGAAGGGTGCCGATCTGACCACGGGCGATCTCGATCACGTGATCGTCACCGGCCTCCACGCCCGCGCCGTCAAGGCCGTGCCGCGGGCCTGCGGGCTCGACCCGGCCGTCGTGGCCGACGACCTGACCGACGAGATCGGCAACACCGGGTCGGCCCACTGGGCACTCGTGCTCGCCGACGTGCTCGACCGGGCCGAGCCGGGGCGCACGATCGCTGTGGTGGTGCTGGCCGACGGCGTCGACGTGCGACTGCTGCGCACCACCGACGCGATCGCTGAGCACCGCCGGCGGCGCGTCGGCACGACCGTGCGCGAGCAGCTCGCCCGCACCCGCGACGATCTCACCTACCCGCAGTTCCTGACCTGGCGCGGCTTCCTCGAGCGCGAGCCACCGCGCCGGCCCGAACCCGACCGACCCGCGGCGCCGCCCGTGCTGCGCAACCAGGAGTGGAAGTACGCGCTGATCGGGAGCCGCGACGAGTCGGGGTTCGTCCACCTCCCACCGACCCGCGTCAGCATGGGCTCCGGGGCGATCGACCGGATGGAACCGGTGCGCATGGCCGACACGCTCGCCACCATCGCCACCTTCACCGTCGACCGGCTGGCGTACAGCCTGTCGCCTCCGGTCGTGGCGGCGGTCATCGACTTCGACGGCGGCGGACGCTTCCAGTGCGAGCTCACCGACGTCGACCCCGACGCCGTCGCGATCGGTGACCGCGTCGAGATGACCTTCCGTCGGCTGTACACCGTCGACGGGATCCACGACTACTTCTGGAAGGCACGACCCGTGGCCGACACGACCACGTCGACCACGTCGACCGAGCCGACCGCGCCGACCGCACATCCGGAGAAGGGAGCCTGAGATGGCCTCGCACGGCATCCGCGACAAGGTCGCGATCATCGGCATGGGGTGCACCACCTTCGGGGAGCACTGGGACCGATCGACCGACGACCTGCTCATCGACGCCTCGGCCGAAGCGATCACCTCGGCCGGCGTCACCCTCGACGACGTCGACGCGTTCTGGCTCGGCACGATGGGCTCGGGCCTGTCGGGGATGACGCTGAGCCGACCGCTCAAGATCGACCACAAGCCCGTCACCCACGTCGAGAACTACTGCGCCACCGGCTCCGAGGCGTTCCGCAACGCCTGCTACGCCGTCGCCTCGGGCGCCTACGACGTGGCGATGGCGATCGGTGTCGAGAAGCTGAAGGACTCGGGCTTCTCCGGGCTCGTCGTGCCGACCCCGGCCCACGACGGCACCGCCGCGCAGCTGACCGCCCCCGCGGCGTTCAGCTTCCTCGCCCCGGCGTACGCCAAGAAGTACGGCGTCGACCCCGAGGAGATGAAGGAGGTGATGACCCGCATCGCCTGGAAGAACCACCGCAACGGCGCTCTCAACCCCCGTGCCCAGTTCCGCAAGGAGGTGCCCAAGGAGACCATCGCTTGCTCGCCGCTGATCGCCGGACCGCTCGGCATCTTCGACTGCTCCGGGGTGAGCGACGGGTCCGCCGCCGCGATCATCGTGCGGGCCGAGGACGCACACCGCTACACCGACCGTCCGCTCTACGTGAAGGCGCTGTCGTTCGTGGCCGGCCCGGCCACCGGACCGATCGACCCGGCCTACGACTACACGAGCTTCACCGAGGTGGTCCGCTCCGCCGAGGACGCGTACCACCAGGCGGGCATCAGCGAACCGCGTGCCGAGCTCGCGATGGCCGAGGTCCACGACTGCTTCACCCCGACCGAGCTCGTCCTCATGGAGGACCTCGGCTTCGCCGAGCGCGGGTTCGGCTGGAAGGAGGTCCTGGCGGGGACCTACGACCTCGACGGCGAGCTGCCGGTCAACCCCGACGGCGGTCTCAAGTCGTTCGGCCACCCGATCGGTGCCTCGGGCCTGCGGATGCTGTTCGAGTGCTGGATGCAGCTGCGCAGCGAGGCCGGTGCCCGGCAGATCCCGACCGTCGCGGCCGGGCGCACCAAGGCGCTGACCCACAACCTGGGTGGCTCGCCGGGCGCCTGCGTGAGCTTCGTGTCGGTGGTCGGGTCCGAGCCCGACGCCTGAGCGCTCGGACCTGGCACGCCGCGCCGCCCTGCTGGTCGCTCAGCCCAGCCCGTCGACGAAGGTCGCGATCCGGCGCGCCGTGCGCTCGGGATCGACGAGCTGGAGGAAGTGGCCGAGGCCGTCCCAGACCTCGACGGTGCCGCCCGGGACCAGTGCCTGGAGTCGCTGCTCCTCGTCCGACAGCGCAGCACCGAAGATGCCGAGGTAGGGCGCAGCGACCGCCGGGAGCGCCCCTTCGACCTGGGCACTCAGCTCTTCGGACGGGGTGTCGAGCACACCGTCCCAGACCGCCATCACGACCTCCTGCCGCGGACGCAGCGCCGCCCGGGCTGCGCCCTGGCGGGGTTCGGGGACGAGGCCGAGGCCCATGGCCTCGAACAGGCCGGTGATCGTGGGCTCGAACGTCGCCGGGTCGCGCAGCGACGTGGCGAGGGGCAGGAGGGCCTCGCGGAACGCCGCGGTGTCGAAGGTCTGGTCGACGTTGACCACGCCGCGCAGCGGCCGGGTGGCACCGAGGAACGTGGCGATGAACCCGCCGTAGCTGTGGCCGACGACCACCGGCCGGTCGAGGTCGAGATGGTCGAGCAGTGCCGAGACCGCGGCGACCTGGCCGAACAGGTCGAACGGGCCGTCGGGAGACGCACCGTGTCCGACCAGGTCGATGCTCACGCAGCGGTACCGATCGACGAGGAGCTCGGCGACGGGCGCCCAGTGGGACCGGTCCTCGGTGATCCCGTGGAGGAAGACCAGCGGCGTCCCGGTGCCCTGGTCGTCGACGGCGAGCAGTGGGATTCCAGGTGTGTCCATGACGCGACCGTACCGGTCCGCCCGAGCGGCCCGATCCGGTGCGCGAGGCTGCGACCATGACCGACGGTGCATCGAACGGATCCGCAGCGACCGCTGGCTCAGCGACGATCGGCGAGCGCTACCTGTGGGCGCACCGTTCCTTCGTCGACCTGGCCCGCTCGATGACCGCCGCCGAGTGGTCGACCCCGGTGCCGTGCTGCCCGGGCTGGACGGCCCGCGACGTGCTCTCGCACGTCGCCGGGATCCCCGACGACGCGTTCGCCGGCCGCATGGACGGGGTCGCGACGCCACCGTGGACCCAGGCGCAGGTCGACCGCTGGCGCGATGCGCCGGTCGAGGAGCTGCTCGCGCAGTGGGAGGCCCAGGCCCCGGCGTTCGCCGACCTGCTCACCCAACTCGGTGAGTCCCGTCCGCCGATCGACTGCCAGACCCACGAGTTCGACCTCCGCCATGCCATCGGCCGTCCCGGCAACCGCGACGCGACGATCGTCGGTCTGGTCGCCGAGGAGTTCCGCTCCACCGGACCGGTCGCCGTGCCGCCCGGGGTCGACGACTTCGAGCTGTTCCGCTCGCGCCTGGGTCGGCGCAGCCGTGCCCAGGTGCTGGCCTACGACTGGCCGACGCCACCCGACGAGGCCGCGCTGGCCGAGTGGTTCGTGTTCGGGCCGAGCGAGCACGACATCGACGAGTAGGACCCCGTTCGTCGGACGGGCTCGCCGGACGGGCGTGCCGGATCAGGCGGGCCGGTCGAGGCGCAGGACGATCGAGACCCCGTGGTCGCGCGGATCCGGGGAGTCGAGCTCGCCCTCCCAGACCCTGCGGAACCCGGAGCGTTCGAGCACCCGCCACGAGGCCCGGTTCTCGGGGTCGACGTCGACCACCAGCGCGACGATCTCGGGCCACGAGCGCCAGGTGTCGGCGACGAAGGCGGCGACGGCCTCGGTGCCGATGCCCCGTCCGACGAGGTCGGGTTCGCCGATCAGGTAGTCGATCCCGCCGCAGTGCTCGTCGGTGCCGGGCACCACCGACACGGCCGCCAGCCACGCCGGCTCGTCGCGGTAGCGGTACCGCTGGATCATCCCGATCGGCCGGTCGTCGAGGAGGATCACGTGGTACTCCACCGGGTCGTCGCCGTCGATCCCGGGACCGAAGTCGGCCTCGACCGCCTCGGGCGACGGGTCGTGCTCCCACCAGCGGGCGACGTGCGGTGTCGCGAGCCAGCGGCCGAGCATCGGGAGGTCCTCACGCCGGAGCGGTCGGAAGGTGACGCGTCCCGGGTCGTCGCCGAGTGCGACGGGGCGGTCGGGATCGCTCACCCAATCGCTCCACGACCCGGCGTACAGCTCGGCCCCGGCGACGCCGGCGATCTCGAGCGCGAGCAGGTCGTGGCAGGCCGTGACCCCACTGCCGCAGTACACCACCGGTCGTTCGGCGAGCCCGGCGAACCGCTCGGCCAGGTCCGCAGCGGGTCGCATCCGACCGTCGGCCCCCACGTGGTCGAGGTGCGTTCGGCTGATGGCGCCCGGGACGTGCCCGGCTCGGGGATCGATCGGTTCGACCTCACCCCGATAGCGCTCGGCGGCCCGTGCGTCGATGACCGTGCGTCCCTCGGCCAGCGCGGCCCGGATCCCGCCGGCATCCACGGTGCCCGACCAGCCGCGGCCCGGGTCGGGGTAGACCGTCGCGCCGACGGTCGGCGTCACCGCGGTGGTCGCGCCGCCGGCGGTCGTCCAGGCCCCGATCCCGCCGTCGAGCACCTGCACCAGGTCGGCGCGATGACCGATCGAGCGCAGCATCCACCACAGGCGGGACGCCGTCGCGCCGCCGGCTGCGTCGTAGGCGACGACCCGGTGGTCGGGCGTCACGCCGAGTCGGCCGAGCATCGCGGTGAAGTCGGCCACGCTGGGGAGCGGGTGGCGTCCGCCGCGTCCGTCGGGGTCGACCGGTGCGGCGAGCTCGGTGTGGAGGTCGACGAAGCGGGCGCCGGGGAGGTGGGCCGCGTCGTAGTCCTGCCGTCCGCGTCCGGGGTCGGCGAGGTACCAGCGCACGTCGCACAGCACGGTCCGCTCGGCCTGGGTGGGGTCCGCGAGGATCCCGAGGAGCGACTCGGGGCTGATCAGCGGCGACACGGACACCCCTCAGTCGTCGTGGTGGCGGTCGTCGCGGTCGTCGCGGTCGTCGGTGTCCGACAGAGCGCGATCGAGGTCGGCGAGCAGATCCTCGGGATCCTCGAGGCCGACCGACAGCCGGACGAGGCCCTCGGTCACGCCGGTGGCGGCCCGGTCCTCGGGGCCGAGTCCGACGTGGGTCGAGGTCGCCGGATGGCACACCAGGGTCTCGGGCCCGCCGAGCGACGTGGCGACCCGCGCCAGGTCGACGCGGTCGAGGAACCGGGCAACGGCCTCACGTCCGCCGGCGATCTCGAACGACAGCACCGTGCCGAACCGGCGCATCTGGCGGCGGGCCAGCTCGTGCTGGGGGTGCCCGGGCAGCCCGGGGTAGTGGACCGCGGTCACGGCCGGGTGGCTGCCGAGCCACTGGGCGAGCCGCAACGCGGAGGCGGCCTGGTGGGCGGTGCGGACCTCGAGGGTGCGCAGGCCGCGCAGTGCGTTCAGCGCATCGAAGGGGGAGGCGGCCGCCCCGTGGAGCACCGAGTAGGCCCAGATCGCGTCGATCAGATCGCGCTCGCCGGCGATCACGCCGAGTGTCGCGTCGTTGTGGCCGGCGATCCCCTTGGTGGCCGAGTGGAGCACCAGGTCGACACCGTGCGCGAGGGGCTGCTGGCCGACCGGGGTCGCGAAGGTCGAGTCGACGACCGTGAAGGGGCCCTGGATCGCGCCGAGCTCGTCGAGGTCGACCAGCTCGAGCCGAGGGTTCGAGGGGGTCTCGGCCACCACCAGCGTCGTGCGTCCCGGGCGGACCGCCGCGGCGAGGGCCCCGGGGATCGTCCCGTCGACGACGGTCACCTCGATGCCGAACCGGGCGCACGGCCCCTGCAGGAACGCGAGGGTGCCGGCGTACAGCTGTCGCTGCGCCACCACGTGGTCGCCGGCCGAGCAGAGCGCCAGCACGGTCGTGGCGACGGCACCCATGCCCGAGCCGAACGCGAGTGCCGACTCGGCGCCCTCGAGCTCGGCGATCGCCTCTTCGAAGGCGCGCACCGTCGGGTTGCCGTAGCGGCTGTAGTACTCGGGCCCGCGCATCGCCGTGGCGCGCGCCTGCGCGTCGTCGAGCCCGGCCGACTCCCAGGTGCTCGTGGCGAACAGGGCCGGTGCGAGCGAGGCGCCGCTCGTCGACCGGCCCGCTCGGATCACCCGGGTGCCGGGCCGCGGTGCGGTGTCCATCGCCCCGAACGGTACCGGTGTCAGACACGCTGCAGCTCCTCGCGCTGCAGGTCGCCGGGACGATCACCGCAGCTGCAGCGCG
>CAYRXQ010000010.1:21645-27854 GCA_964428115.1 uncultured Ilumatobacteraceae bacterium | reverse complement strand
GAGATCCCGGTCGAGGTCCCCGCGGCGAGGTCGACCGACACCGTGAAGGCGGTCCCGAGCACCTCGGTGTTCGACGTCGGCGGCACCATCGGGGTGAGGCGCAGCTCGTCGCAGCGGTCACCGGTCATCCCGACGCAGATGAGGCCCGAGGTGTGCCGCACGAAGAACGTGATCGCCTCGGGTGTCGCCGCGTCGGCGGCCATGATCAGATCGGCGACGACGACGATGCCGCCCGCTGCGACGACCTCGAGCGCGCGCTCGATGGAATCGAATCGGATGCTCATGACGTGACCTCCGCGGGAGACGAGTCGGTGATGGTTCGGGCGATCGGGGGGAGCGCTGCCAGGTGGGGCTGCAGGAGTCGGTGGACGTACTTCGCGAGCACGTCGACCTCGACGTTCACCAGGTCGCCGGGGCGCCGCGATCCGAGGGTCGTCACCTCGGCGGTGTGCGGGATGATCGCCACGGTGAACCCATCGTCGAGAGGCTCCACCACGGTGAGGCTCACCCCGTCGACGGTCACGGAGCCCTTCTCCACCAGGAACGGGAGGAGGTCGGCGGGCAGGCGCACCTGGAGATCCGGCACGGGCGCGACGATCTGGCCGACGCCGTCGACGTGTCCCTGGACCACATGACCGCCCAGGCGGTCCGAGACCCGCACGGCCCGCTCGAGGTTCACGGTGTCACCGGTGCGAGCCCGAGCGAATGCGGTGCGGCGAACGGTCTCGGGCGAGAGGTCGGCCTCCCACCACCCGTCCGCGTGCTCGACCACGGTGAGGCAGCAGCCGTTCACGGCGATCGAGTCGCCGAGTCGGACGTCGGCGAGCACCGCGTCGGCGGCGATCCTGAGCCGATCACCATCCCACCGGTCGATCTGGCCGATCTCTTCCACGATGCCGGTGAACATCAGCCGACCTCCTCGGGGCGGTGTGGGGTGACGTGGTGCATCGGGGTACCTCCGGTGTGGGGTTGGGGGTCTGGGGTCGGCGCAGAGCGAGGGCCGACGGGATCGGGATCAGGATCGGGATCGGGATCGGCGATGATCTCGACGCGCAGGTCGTCGCCGATGAGCGCCACCTCGACGAAGCGGCCACGCCACAGCTCGGCGATCGTCGGAGCGGTCGGCCCAGCGAGCAGGGGTACGGCATCGGTGCCGCCGAACAACGCGGGCGCCAGGTAGACGACGTAGCGATCGACCAAGCCGGCGTCATGGAACGAGCGGACGACCGATGCGCCACCCTCCACCAGCAGCTGGAGCACGCCGGTGTCGCCGAGGTGGTCGAGGAGCATCTCGAGGTCGCCCTCCCACTCGAGGCACGGGCGCACGGCAGCGCCGACGGGCGCCCGCCCCAGCACGACCCGACGAGGATCCCGCCCGTTGACGTGGCGGACCGTGAGCGCTGGGTCGTCAGCGCGAACGGTGCCGGCACCGACCAGGATCGCGTCGCTCTCGGCACGCAGACGATGGACGTCGCGACGCGCCTCGGGCCCGGTGATCCACTGCGAGGTGCCGTCGGGGGCGGCCGTGCCGCCGTCGAGGGTCGCCGCCAGCTTGCAGACCACGTACGGCCGCCCGGTGCGCCGGTGGTGGAGATACGGCGCGAGCTGCTCGGCCACCGCTGCGACAACCGGGCCGCCGAGCAGGTCGACCCGCACCCCGGCTCGGCGCAGCCGGTCGAGGCCCCGGCCCGACACCTGGGGGTCGGGGTCGACCACACCGACCACGACGCGGGCGACCCCGGCGGTGATCAAGGCTTCGGTGCACGGCGGCGTGCGGCCGTGGTGATCGCAGGGTTCGAGGGTGACGTAGACGGTCGCACCGCGCGCCCGGTCACCGGCGGCGACCAGGGCCGTCACCTCGGCATGCGGCCCACCGACCGCCGCCGTGGCCCCGGTCCCGACCGGGTCACCGTCGGACACCACGACGGCGCCAACCCACGGGTTCGGTGAGGTCCATCGGCGCGCATCGACGGCGAGCGCCGCCGCCATCCGCATCCAGCTGTCGTCGTCCATCGGGCTCCCACGGGCGGGGCGCGAAGGAGCAGGGGTACACGCGACGACCCACCTCGCACGTGGGCACGCGCGAAGCAGTTCGACTCGGACCTGCTCCCATCCGGACTCTCACCGTCGGCCCCGGAGTTCCACCGGGTCGGCCCGGACAGGTCCGTCAGCGACGGGCTCATCCGGGTTCGCGGGCTGTCACCGCCGGTCGGGACTTCCACCCAACCCCGCAGGTTCGTTCAGTTGTGGCTCCGACCGTATCCGGCTCGCTGGAACGCGGGCGGGTCGAGCGCGAACGACGATGGGGCGAGCGGACGCCCAAGCTGCAGCGCGACCAGCTGCAGCGTGTCTGACACCGGTGGACGACGCCGTTCGCACGGGGCGGCGAAGGGCCCTGGTGCATCGGGGGGCTCGGCGCGACGATCGCGATGGACGGGCATGCCCGTTCGGAACCTGGAAGGAGTCCGCCATGACACGCCATCGTGATCACCGGCTGACCGTGCTCCTCGCCGTCCCGATCCTCGCCCTCGCCGCCTGCGGCGACGACGACGATCCGGCACCCGACGGCACCACCCCCGGCACCGACGTCGGCCTCGCCAACCCTGCCTCCGTGTACTGCGTGGAGCAGGGCGGCACGGTCGAGATCGTCGACGAGGACGGTGGGCAGGTCGGCTACTGCAACCTGCCCGACGGAACCCGCGTCGAAGAGTGGGAGTACTTCCGCGCCGAGACCGGCAGCACCATCGAGCCGTGAACCCGGCTCCGGTGCACGCCGTCGACCACGGATGAGATGAACGGCCGCGGGCCGCGGATCAGAGCAGGCGTCGGTCTGCGGCCCACGCGGTGAGCTCGTGGCGATTCGACAGCTGCAGCTTGCGCAGCACCGCCGACACGTGCGTCTCGATCGTCTTCACCGACAGGTGCAGCCGGGTGCCGACCTCGCGGTAGGTGTAGCCGCGTGCGATGAGCCGCATGACCTCCTGCTCGCGCGCCGTCAGCAGGTCGAGCTCGGGGTCGGTGGGCACCGGCAGATGGCCCGAGAACGCATCGAGCACGAACCCGGCAAGTCGCGGCGAGAACACCGCATCGCCATCGGCCACCCGACGGATCGCGTCCACCAGCTCGGCCGCATCGATCGTCTTGGTGACGTACCCGCGTGCGCCGGCTCGGATGATGGCCACGACGTCCTCGGCGGCGTCCGACACCGACAGCGCCAGGAACACCGCCTCGGGCCAGATCCGTCGGACCTGTTCGATGATCGCCCGGCCACCACCGCCGGGCAGGTGCACGTCGACCACCGCCACGTCGGGGCGCTGCTCGAGGATGGTCGCCACGGCCTCCTCCACCGATCCGGCCTCGCCGACGACATCGACCCGACCACCGATCTCGGCCCGCACCCCGGCCCGGAACAACGCATGGTCGTCGACCAGCACCACCCTCATGACCGTCATGACCGTCATCCTCCCCCAGCCAGCGGCGCCGGAGGGGCAGCCGCATCGCCCGGCGCAGCGGCGGGCGCGTCGACCCGCGGCAGCACCACCTGGACCTCGGTGCCCGATCCGGGGGACGAGTCGACCGTGGCCCGACCGCCGATCCGCTCCATGCGTCCGATGATCGAGCCGCTGATGCCGTGACGGTCGACCTCGCGGACCTGCGGATCGAAGCCACACCCCCGATCACGGACGAACGCCTCGACCTCGACCGCACCGACCTCGACGTACACCGAGACCTCGTCGACCCCGGCGTGCTTGGCCGCGTTCACGCAGGCCTCGCGCAGCGCCGCCACCAGCTCGTACACGGCCTCGCCGACCGGGAGATCGCCGACCACCACGACGTCGATGCGACAGCCGTACTGCGCCTCGACCTCGTCGACCATCGAGCGCACCAGACCCGCCAGCGACCCATCGGTCGGTGCCGGCGCGCCGTACAACCAGGCGCGCAGCTCGCGCTCCTGCTGCCGGGCGAGGGTCACGGTGCGTCGCGGATCCTCGGCCGTGCGCTGGATGAGCGCGAGGGTCTGCAGCACCGAGTCGTGCAGGTGTGCCGCCATGGCCTCGCGCTCGGTGGCCCGGATCCGCTCGCGTCGCTCGGCCGCCGCGTCCTGCGCCAGTCGGGCGAGCCACGGACCGAGCACCACCGCGACGCCGACGATGGTCAACGCCGCTGCGAAGGTCCCGACCCGCACGTTGGTCGATGCGGCATCGCGTGATCCGACCAGCGCGACCCCGAGCGCCACGAGCACTGCGCCCAGCAGCAACCGCAGACGGGCGTGACGACCTGCGTCGAGCTCGGCCGCGAGCGGACGGGCGCGACGGACGGCACCGCCCTGGCCGGCGATCCCGGCGGTCGAGGCAGGATGGGCGAGCGCCGGCTGGACGACGGCCAGCACACCGACGCCGAGACCCACCACGATCACCGGCACCATGACGGCGTCACCGAGCCACACCCCGGTCGAGCGGACGAGGAGCGCCAGCCCGAGCGCGACGCAGCCGACGGCCACGTCACGGCGCAGGTCGCGGGGATGCGGTTCGCCATGCGCGGTCCCGGCCGGATCCGACAGGACCGCACCGGCGGCGTAGAGCAGCAGCCCGAGACCGCCCGCGAGCGTCAGCACCACCAGCGCGACGCGCAGCACCGTGGCGTCGACGCCGTGCTGATCGGCGAACCCGCCGATCACGCCACCGACGATGCGGTCCTCCCGTCGCGCGAACGCGAGGGATCCGAGCGCGTTGACGGCCACGAGTCGATGGTGCCACACCCATCCGACGACGTCATCGGGGTCGGACCCTGATCCGTCCCCTGGCCGCCGGGGGACGGTTCAGGGTCGGATCAGGGTCTTCCCCGATGTGCGGCGCCGACCCGGTCGCGCATCCTGGAGCCATGAACGACACGGCTGCCCCCTTGGCCGACCAGACCCTCACCGATCCTGCGTCGACGCTCCCCCCTCCTCCCCCGCCACCGCCGCCCACCGACGGACGTCGGTGGTACCGCGTCCCGTTGGCCCGCGACCGAGACGACGACGTGATCGCCGGCGTGGTCAGCGGGGTGTCCCGCGCCTACGGCTTCGACGTGCGCACCACCCGGATCGCCGTGGCGATCGCTGCGATCGTCTTCCCGCTCGTGCTCTTCGTCTACATCGTGGCCTGGGTGCTGCTGCCCGACCGGGGTGAGCAGCCCCGCTCGCTCGAGGAGATGGTGACCGATCGTCGCCGTCTCCCGATCGCCATCGTCCTGGGCGTGGTCGCACTCGCCATCGGGCTCGGCTCGATCGGTTCGTGGTTCTGGTTCGGCGGCTTCCCCTGGGGCCTCGGCCTGATCGCCGTCGGCATCCTGCTGTGGGCCGCCCCCGGACTCGGTGGCAGTGACCGCTCCCCCACGATGTCCGCGACCGGAGGCGGAACCACCACGTGGACCAGCCCGACCGGCACGACCAGCCCGACCAGCCCGACCGGCACGACCGGCACGACCGGCACGACCAGCCCGACGGGCACGACCAGCCCGGCCGGCACGACGCGCTCGACGGCGACCTACGGCCCCGGCGCACCGGCGCCATCGGTACCGGCCAAGGCACCGCGTCGCCGCATCCCCATCGCCTCGATCACCTTCATGGTCGTCGGCCTGGCCGTCCTCGTGGCCGCCGCCGGTGAGGCGCTCGACTGGTGGCAGGTCAGGGCACTGGTGGTGCTGGTGGTCGCCACCGTGGTGATGGCCGTCGCGACCGCGCTGAGCACCCTCGTCAACCAACAGGGCGGGCTCGCCGTGCCGACCCTGCTGTGGGCCGGCCTGGCGCTGCTGCTCACGGTCACCGCGCCGAACCTCGACGGCGGCAGTGGCGATCGCACGGTTCGTCCGACCGCCTCCGACGGGATCGTCCGTGAACGGATGGCGACCGGCCAGCTCACCATCGACCTGCGCGACCTCGACCCCGACACCGTCGGTGCGATCGACCCGGTCACCGGGCTCCCGATCGTGACGGTCGACGCCGAGCTCGGGATCGGGCGCCTGCACGTCCTCGTCCCGCAGGACGCCGACGTCGAGCTCGACATGGCGGTGGGCATGGGCCAGATGGAGCTCGACGACACCGAGATCGCATCGGGGACCCGTCACGACGAGCAGCGCACCATCGAGGTCGACGACGCCGCGATGCAGGTCGTGCTCGACGTGCGTGTCGGCATCGGCCAGGTCGACGTCGAGCGCTCGGCCGTCGA
>CAYRXQ010000010.1:5600-21545 GCA_964428115.1 uncultured Ilumatobacteraceae bacterium | reverse complement strand
TGCTCGACGTGCGTGTCGGCATCGGCCAGGTCGACGTCGAGCGCTCGGCCGTCGAGGACTGACACGGCTGATCACCCCATGCGGGCGAGGCGCGCCCGTCGGCAGCAGGCGTACGTTCGATCCGTTCCCCTCACACTCGCCAGGAGACTGCCCATGGATCGTCGTCGAACCCCCCGTGCCTGGATCGCGGCCCCGTTGACCCTCGCCCTGGTGCTGGCCGCCTGCAGTGGTGACGACGGCGAGACCGAGGACGCCAGTGCGCCCGCGACCACCGCGGTCGCCACGACCGAACCGGCGGGCGACGGCGAGGCCACCACCACCACGGTCGGGGCCGACGGCGAGCCCGGGCTCGTGTTCGGCTACCTGCGACCGGCACCCGGCCTGCTCGCCACGCTCGCCACCGCCCAGGAGGCGGCCCTCCAGCTGGCGATCGCCGACATCAACGACGCCGGCGGCGTGAACGGCGCACCCGTCGCGCTGCTGACAGCCGACGAGCCGCTCGACGGCGACGTGGCCGGCGCGGTCGAGGGGCTCCTCGACGACGGCGCCGACATGATCCTCGGTCCCGTGGGCTCCACGAGCACAGGGGTAGTGCTCGCCACGCTCGCCGAGCGCGGCACCATCGCGTGCAGCGCGTCGGCCACCGCTGCCGCCCTCACCACCGCCGACACCGAGGGCGTCCTCTACCGCACCGCAGTCCCCGACGCCGCCACCATGGTCCACGTCGCGGACACGATCGCCGCCGACGCGGCGGCTGCCCAGCTCCCCGAGGGCCAGCCGTACCGGGTGTCGATCGTGGAGCGTGCCGACGACTACGGCAGGAGCGTCGGCAACGGTCTCGCCAGCGCGCTCATCGCACGCGGCATCGAGGTGGAGGTCACCTCCTACAACCCGCGCCGGGTGATCTTCGGAGCTGAGGTGGCGACCGTGGCCGCCGCGGCGCCCGACGCCGTCGTGCTCGTCTCCTACGGCGAGGGCGTCCGCCTGCTCGCCGAGCTGGTCGAGGCCGGGGTGCCCACCGACCGGATCATCGGCCTCGACGGCATGTTCGACCCGCGGGTGGCCACCCGCGCCTTTCCCTCCGACCCGACCCGCGCCGACGGGGTGCGCATGATCGCCCCCTCGGGCGACCGCGCCTTCATCGGCCGGCTCGTCGCCGACGAGACCCTCCCCCAGGTGGTCTTCGGCGCCCAGATGTACGACTGCGCCATCCTCGCGGCGCTCGCCGCACACGCCGCCGGCTCCGACGACCCGGCCGCGTTCGCACCCCAGATGATCGCCGTCTCGGACGAGGGGCGCTCCTGCTCGACGATCGACGACTGCATCACCAAGCTCGACGCCGGAGAGGACATCGACTACGAGGGAGCGAGTGGGGGCGTGCGGTTCGACGACCAGGGCGACCCGGCCGAGGCTCGCCTCACCACGGCGACCTTCACCGACGGCACCTTCGAGCCGGTGTCCTCGGTCGACCTCGATCTCGACCAGCTCCGCCAGCAGGAGGCGCTCGCCAACGCCCTCTTCGTCACCCGGATCCAGCAGGTGCTCACCGCGCTGGGCCTCTACACCGGACCGATCGACGGGCAGTGGTCCGACGAGGTCACCGCCTCGGTGTCCGCACTGCAGGAACTGCTCGGCGTGCCGGTCACCGGCGTGTGGGATGCCGCCACCGACGAGGCCCTGCGCGCTCGCTACGGGGACATCACCGGCCAACTCGACGAGTCGGTGGCCGGGCTCCAGCAGCTGCTCACCGACCTCGGCTTCTACGACGGTCCGATCGACGGCCGGTACTCGCAGGCGACCATCGACGCCGTGCGGGCCTTCCAGCGATCCCTCGGCGTGCCCGAGACCGGGATCATCGACGCCGCCACCCTCGCGGCGGCGTTCGAGCAGGGCATCGTGATCGGCGCCGGCTCGACGACGACCACGACCACGGCGGCGCCGACCACCACCGCACCGCCGGCCACCACCGCACCCGCCACGACGGCACCGCCGGCCACCACCGCGCCGGCAACGACGTCACCGGCCACCACGGCTCCGCCGGCCACCACGCTGCCCCCCGTCACGCCGCCCGACCCCGAGGCACCGACCGTCGGTGAGCTGCTGCGGGCCGACGGTCGGTTCACCACGCTGGTGTCGCTGCTCGAGGGGGCAGGGTTCATCGGGGACACCGCGGTGATCGGCCCGATCACGCTGTTCGCACCGACCGACGAGGCCTTCGAGGCAGTCGACCCGGCCGTGCTCGACGCGATCGCAGCCGACCCCGGTCTCCTCGAGGCGGTGCTCAGCTACCACCTCGTGGACGCGGCGCTGACCCTCGAGCGGCTCGCGACGCTGACCGAGATCGGCAACGTCTACGGCGAGGTCCTCGAGGTCACCGTCGGCGCCGGCGGTGTGGTGTCGATCGACGGGTCGGAGACCATCGCCCCCGAACTCGTCGGCCGCAACGGCATCATCATCCCGATGGCGTCGATCCTGGTCCCGCCCGATCAGCCCTGAGTCGGATCGGGCACCCACAGGACGCAGTTCTGCGGTGACCACCAGCCCGCCGCGCCCGCCCGGTCGCGGCGGGTGACGTGGTCGCGCAGCAGCGGGGCATTGCGGGCCAGCAAACGTGACCACGCTGCGACACCCAGGTGGTCCGACTCGCTGACCGCGTTCGGTGGGCCGACGGGGGCGAGGTGGTCGATCGCGGTGCTCACCAGGCGCAGCCGACCGTCGCGGTCCCGCAGGATCTCGAGCAGGCGCGACTGCTGGGGCCAGTCGATCAGCGAGGCCGAGGTGATCTCGGGCAGCACCCGCTCGCCGCGGCGGTGCACCGTGATCGAGTGGTGGTGGACGTGGCCGGCCAACCACACCACGACCTGCGGGCGGTCGAACAGGGCGCGCAGCACCTCGTCGGCCAGGACGCGATCGTCGGCACCATCGGGGCGGTAGGGGTTCATCAGGCACCACGAGGGGTGGTGCGAGGCGACCACCCAATACGGCACCGCCGCATCGTCGAGCTCGGCGAGCGCCCACTCGAACTGGGCGCGATCGAGCGATCCCTCCCATCCACCGTGCGGGTTCACGGTGTCGAGCGCGAGCAGGCGGACCTCGGGCGCGATGCGCGCCGAGTAGGCGTGGCCCGGTCCGCGCCGGACCGCGCCCGCGTCACCGGTCGACGGGCCCGTCGCGCCGCGCTCGGCGAACTCGTTCGGACGCACGAACCGTCGTGCTCGATCGGCCGCCACCGCCTCGGTCGGAGCGCCGTCCAGATCGGGCCAACGCGCCGGACCGACGCGCGGGACGGTCTCGAGCACCACGAGTGGGCTCGACCCCGGCGCGAGTCCGATCGCTCGCGACGCACCGACGGCGAGACGCTCGAGCCGCTCGTCGGTGGGGACGGTCCCCTGTGCCAAGGCGTCGTGGTTGCCATGCACCCCGAACGACGGCGCGGCCAGACCCGGTGACCGCATGACCGACCGTGCCGCCGGCAGGAGACCCTCCACTCGAGGAAAGCCGTGCCGAGCCGTCCAGTGGTCCTGTCCACCGGGATGCCCGTCGGGATGCCAGTAGGCCGGGCTCCATGTGGCGGTCGGCGCACCGACCCAGTCGCAGGCTCCGGGGTCGCCGCTGGTCGGACGGACCTCACCGCCGTTGACCACGGTGAGGTACCACTCGAGCTCGTTGGCCTGCGCGTTGTCGATCAGATCACCGGTGAGCACCACGGCATCGATCGGGGCCGCGCTCGCCGGCCCACCCGCGAGCAGGTTCGTGGTCTCGACCATCGCGATCGCGACGGGCACCGTGAACAGCTCCTGTGGTCGATAGGTGCCGATGTCACCGAGTACCCACTGGTACGGCGCACCGGGATCACCATGCCGATCGAGGTGCTCCTGGCGAGCCGGCGACTCGGCGTCGCAGACGTGCAGATCGGAGAGGTGGGCGATCACCGCGATCACCTCGACCGCCTCGATCACCTCGGCCGCCCGGCCCGCCGTCTCCTCGGGCACGGCGATCCCGGCATCGGCGGGCTCGAGCGCGTGCGGGGCGCCGTCGCCGTGACCGAGGGTGACCCAGCCGCCCTCCTCGACCGAGGCCGTGCTGATCGTCCGCTCGGTCGTCGCCGTCGCGGGAGCGGCGACCCCCACCGAGCGCTCCGGATCGATCCGATCAGCCAACGCCGGCCACCTCAGGCGCCGAGGGTGACGGGACCGTCGAGCCGCAGCCCGACCACCTCGCCGGGCGCCAGGCCCGCCGCATCACCGGAGGGGAGATCGACCACCAGGTCGATGCCGCGCATCCCGGCGCCGGTCCCGGCCCCGTCGACGTGGGCGTGGCCATGGCCATGGCCGTCGGCGGCATCGTGGTGGCGACCGTCGAGCTCGGTCGTGCAGGCGACGCGGGTGAGCGGGCCGAGGAACGAGACCGAGACCACGCGGGCGCGCACCCCGGGTGCCCCAGGTGCCTCGGTGTCGGCGAGCGCCCCCTCACCGCGCGAGATCCGCAGGTGCTCGGGCCGCACGTGGACCTCGGTGCCCAGCTCGCCGACCCGCCCGCCGGCGCGATGGCCGACGAGCCCGTCGTGGACGGGTGTGCCGAGCACCGTCGGCACGCCATCGCCACTGCGCCACACCGGGATCACGTTGCTGGTGCCGAGGAAGGTCGACACGAACGTGTCTGCCGGGCGGGCGTACACCTCGGGCGGTGGGGCGAGCTGCACGAGCGTGCCGGCGTTCATCACGCCGATGCGGTCGGAGATGGCCATCGCCTCGTGCTGGTCGTGGGTGACGAACACGGTCGTGATGCCGGTCTCGAGCTGCAGCCGGCGGATCTCGTCGCGCAGCTGCTCGCGCACTGCGGCGTCGAGCGCCGACAGCGGTTCGTCGAGCAGCAGCACGGGCGGTTCGGTGGCCAGTGCCCGGGCCAGCGCGACGCGCTGCTGCTGGCCGCCCGACATCTGGTGCGGGTACTTGTCGGCGTGCGGCGCGAGGCCGGTCAGCGACAGCAGGTCGTCGACCCGGGATCGCTGCGCCGCCCCCTTCACGCCCTTGAGCTCGAGCGCGAACCCGATGTTGCGCCGTGCCGTCATGTTCGGGAACAGGCTGTACGACTGGAACACCATCCCGAACCCGCGATGGCGGGCATCGACCTCGACGATCGACCGGCCGCCCACCACGACGTCGCCGGCGTCGGGCCGCTCGAAGCCGGCGAGGATCCGCAGGGCCGTCGTCTTGCCGCAGCCGCTCGGCCCGAGCAGGCAGACCAGCTCCCCCGACCGGACGGTCAGGTCGAACTCGTGCAGCGCCTGGGTCTCGCCGAACCGCTTCGAGACGGAGGCGAAGACGACCTCGGCTGCCCCGTGCGTGGCGGAGGATGGTGTGTCGCGGCTGGTCATGGCTCAGATCCCGGCTGCGTTGAACGAGAGGCCACGCCGGCGCAGCACCCCGGCCGAGACCCCGATGACGGCGGCGGTCAGCACGAGCACCAGCAGCGCGAGGGCCAGCCCCGCACGCGGGTTGCCGCCCTGCAGCACCACGAGGTAGGTCGGCAGCGTGTCCTTGAGGAGCAACGACGCGAACGCGAACTCACCGAGCACGGTCGCCCCGGTCAACGCCGCCACCACGAGCAGCGACGAGAGCAGGTTCGGGAGCACGATCCGCCACACGAAGGTGTGCAGGGGCGCACCCATGCTGCGCGACGCCTCGAAGAGCGTGCGGACGTCGAGAGCGCGCAGCCCACCGTCGATCGCCCGGTAGGAGAACGGCAGCGCCCACAGCGTGTAGAAGGGCACCAGGCTGTACGGCGACGCGAGGAACCAGGGTGCCGCGGTTCGGAAGGTGCCGGCCACGCCGACCACGAGCGCGATCGGCGGCACCACCCAGGGCGTGAGCGTGAGCACCAGCACGAGGGGCCGCAGCCGAGGTGCTCGTACCTCGACGAAGATCGCCACCGGCACGAGCAGCACCATGGTCAGCGCGATCGCTGCCACCGCCAGCCCCAGGCTGCGCACTGCGGTCTCGAGGGTCTTCGGGTCGCTGAAGGCGTCGACCACCGCCCGTGCCGACCACCCGTCGAACAGGTTCCCCCAGCCGAGCGAGACCACGGGGATCTTCTGCAGTGCGAACCTCCCCATGGCCAGCAAGGGCACGAAGAAGTACGCACCGAGCAGCGTGAGGAACACGATGCGGCCGACACCCAGCCGAGGCGACGAGCTGCCGTTGGACGACGTCCGGCTCATCGCTGCGTCCACCGGCTGACCCGCCGCTGGAGCAGCGAGATGACGACCAGCGCGGCCACCAGCAGCACCACGGTCCAGGCCACCAGCGCGTACCCCAGGTCCTGCTCGCCCGAGATCACGTTGCCCTGGAGCACGAACCGGATCTGCAGCGGAACGAGCTGACCCGCACCGTTGCTCAGGGCATAGGCCGTGGCGTAGGCGCTGAAGGCGTTGACGAACAGCAGCACGAACCCGGCCAGCAGCGAGGGCGTGAGGACCGGGACGCCGACGTGACGCCAGAAGTGCCAGCGGCTGGCGCCGATCGACGCGGCGGCCTCCTCCCAGGTGGTCTTGATCCCCTCGACGGCCGGGCTCATCACCAGGAACATCAACGGGATCTGGAAGTACAGGTACACGAGCACCCACCCGGAGAACTCCGAGATGTTGAACCCGCTCGCCCGCAGGTCCCAGCCGAGCTCGTTCAGGATCCTCGTGACGAGGCCCTGGGAGCCGAGCGCCGCGACGAAGGCGAAGGCCAACGGGATGCCGCCGAGCTGGGAGGCCACGGCCGCCCAGCCGTCGACCGCGGAGCGGAACCACCGCGGCCGGGTCACGTTGCGCAAGGTGAGCGCGAGCGCGAAGCCGATCAGCCCGCCGATGAGTGACGACAGCAACGACAGGCGCAGGCTCAACAGGAACGAGGTGCGATACGGGCCGCTGACGGCCCGCGTCATCGACGAGAGCGAGAGCTCGCCGCCCGGGGTGAGGGCCCGGTACAGCACCACCACCATCGGCCACAGCAGGAACAGGCCGAGGTAGGCGACGAAGGGGGCCAGGATCAGCACCGTCGAGATCGACGGCACCCCCGGGCGGCGAGCGTTGCTCATGGTCGAGGTCGAGGTCTGGGCCGACCGCTCAGCGGTCCGCCACCATCGGACCCCAGTTCTCGGTCAGGGTCTGCTTGGCGGCGTCGGTCTGGGCCTGGGTCGGGAAGGTGATCGCCTCGATGATCTCGCCCGAGGGCAGGTTCGCGGCCAGTTCGTCGGAGACGAGGCCACGCTCGACCAGCGACGCGTACCGGGCCGGGATGGCACCGCCCTCGAGGTAGCCGAGCGCACCGGCGTCGCCGACGATGTGCTCGATCCACAGGCGAGCCGCGCACGGATGGTTGGCCTCGGTCACGACACCCTGGGCGTAGTAGGCGCCGTACACGCCGTCGGTGGGCACGACCACCTGGAGATCGAACCCGACCTCCTCGAGCTGGGGCACCAGCGCCGGGAAGTTGTAGGTCCAGTCGAGTGCGATCGGCACCTCGCCCGAGATGAGCGCCGCCGGGGTCACGTCGATGACCTGCAGGTTGCCCGACTCGCGCAGCTCGGCGAAGTACTCGATGCCCGGCATGATGTCGTCGAACGACCCGCCGTTGGCGATGGACGCAGCCATCACCCCGGCGAAGGCGGCGCCGGCCTCACGCGGGTCGCCGTTGAGGGTGATCATGCCCTCGTACTCCGGCTTGGTGAGGTCCTCCCACGAGGTCGGCACGTTCTCGACGAGCGTGGCGTTGGTGGCGATCGCCATGACGCCGTAGTAGGCGCCGACCCAGTGACCGTCGGGATCCTTGAGCGAGTCGGGGATCTCGTCCCACGTCGAGGGCTTGAACGGGTCGAGCAGACCCTGGTCCATCATCTCGCTGGTGAACGACGGACCGACGTCGACCGCCTCGGGCATGTCGGGCTGGCCCCGCAGCGTGTTGATGGCGGTGATCTCGTCGGCCGACGAGGCGTCGGGGTTCGCCACGGGCGCCTCGACGTCGTAGGTCGTGCGGAATGCCTCGAGGATGCCGGCGTAGTTGGCCCAGGTGTCGGGCAGCGCGATCAGGTTGACCTGGCCCTCGGCCTCGGCGGCGGCGACCAGGCTCTCGACCGAGCCGTCCCCGCACTCGGCCGCGGCGGATCCGCCGTCGGTCGGCGCGGCGGCCGTGGTCGCGGTGTCCTCGGCGGCGGCGGTCGTGGCGGCGGGAGCGTCGGTCGCTCCCTCGTCGTCGTCGCTGCCGCACGCGGCGGCGACCAGCGACAGGCTGAGCAGGGCCGCAGCGATGCGGACCGGTGTGCGGTTCACGAGCACGTGGTTTCCTCCGGGGGTGACGTTCATGACGCTGGAGTGCGCCGCGGCGGACGGTACGGAGGCTCGGTGAACGCCGATCGTCCCGACCGTGACGCGCCGGCGACGCCGGAGCGAACTCTCCCGCCACCCCCGGACGCCCCGGCACCGACTCGCGCAGACCGCCCCGGTTAGGTTCGGCCGACATGAGCGAGCACGGGGAACTCAGCGGCAAGGTTGCGATCGTCACCGGCTCGTCGAGCGGCATCGGTGAGGCCACGGCCCGCCGACTCAGCGAGCTCGGCGCGTCGGTCGTGGTGAACTCGGCCTCGTCGGTCGAGGCGGGGCAGGCCGTCGCCGACTCGCTGCCGGGCGAGTCGCTGTACGTCCAGGCCGACGTCAGCGACCAGGCCCAGGGTCGTGCACTCCTCGATGCGACGGTCGAGCGGTTCGGCGCGCTCGACATCCTCGTGAACAACGCCGGGTGGACCACCGTCGTGCCGCACGGCGACCTCGACGCGCTCACCGACGAGATCTTCCGCAAGACCTTCGACGTCAACGTCTTCGGCACCTGGTGGCTCACCAAGGCGGCGATCCCGCTCCTGCGGGCCAGCAGCGACCCGAACATCGTGAACATCACCTCGATCGCCGGAGTCCGCCCGGTCGGTTCGTCGATCGCCTACTCGATGACCAAGGCCGCCCTGAACCAGATGACCGTGCTGCTCGCCAAGTCGTACGGGCCGATCCGCGTCAACGCCGTGGCCCCCGGACTGGTCGCCACCCCCTGGACCGCCGATTGGGACGCGCAGCACGCCGCGGTCGCGGCCATCGCACCGCTGCAGCGCTCGGCCACCCCCGAGGACTGCGCCGAAGCCGTGCTCGCACTGCTGCGCAACCGCTACGCCACCGGCCAGATCTTCGTGGTCGACGGCGGCATCACGCTGGCGATGTGAGCGGGTGCCGATGACACGCCGACGACTCCCCCACACCCCGGAACCCGCGCACCGCTGGGTGATCGAGAACGGCCTGCGCATCGCCGGCGACACCTGGGGCCCCGACGACGGACCCGTCGTGGTGCTGCTCCACGGTGGCGGCCAGACCCGTCACGCCTGGAAGGGCACGGGTCGCCGCCTCGCCGCCGAGGGCTACCGGGCGGTGGCCCTCGACGCGCGTGGTCACGGCGACTCCGAGTGGGCTCCCGACGGCGACTACGACTCCGAGGCCCTGGTCGACGACCTCGTGGAGATCGTCGACCAGCTCGGCGATCCGCACCCCGTGCTGGTCGGGGCGTCGCTCGGCGGCACCACCGCGCTCGTCGCTGCGGGCGAGGGCCGGGTCGAGGCCCGCGCCCTGGTGCTGGTCGACATCGCACCGCGCATCGAGCTCGAGGGCGTCGTCAAGATCCGTGACTTCATGCGCGGGCGGCCCGAGGGCTTCACCTCGCTCGACGAGGTGGCCGACGCGATCGCCGGCTACCAGCCGCACCGGGAGCGACCCTCCGACCTGTCGGGTCTGGCCAAGAACGTGCGCCTCGGCCCCGACGGCCGGTACCACTGGCATTGGGACCCGGCCTTCATGGCCCGGGTCCGTGAGCCCGACGGTCGCCTCGAGCACCTCGAGTCGTGTGCCCAGGCACTCGACGTCCCCACCTTGCTCGTGCGCGGCGGCCTGTCGGACATCGTCAGCGAGGAGGGTGTCCGGCAGTTCCTGGCCCTCGTCCCCGAGGCCGAGTACGTCAACGTGACCGGCGCATCGCACATGGTGGCCGGCGACCGCAACGACGTGTTCGGCGCCGCCGTGGTCGAGTTCCTCCACCGGGTCGCCCCGCCGGGCGGCCCCTGACGATCAGAGACGGGAGCCCTCGGCGGTGTCCACCATGGTGCGCCCGTCGAAGTACCCGAGCACGCAGATCACGTCGCGGTCCTGGTCTGGCTCGTCGCGGTTCCACCCGTCGAGCGTCGGCACCAGCCACGAGAGGGCCAGGTTCGAGTCGAACAGGCTGATGTCCACGAACTCCTCGAACGACACGAGGCAGCGCCGTTGGGCGAACGAGTCGAGCGCCTCGAGACCGGGGAACACGTCGCCCTCGTCGTACTCGATGACGTCGAAGATCTCGTGGGTGTGCTCCTGGGCGCAGGGCACCTCGGGGAGCCGTGCCACCTCGGCCTCGAGGGCCGGATCGACGAGCAGGCAGCGTCCCTCGTCGGAGGGCTGGAAGTCGAGCACCGAGGTGCCCTCCTCGTCGCCGCTACAGCCCGCCAGGGCTGCCGCGACGAGCACCAGCGACGACATCGCAGCCCGCCGACCGGGGCGCGCGCGGTTCGATCGGGCAGCACGGAGCGAGGTGGGGCGAGCAACTAGGATGCCGAGAATCTACCGATGACCTCCACGGTCTCGCGGTCATCGGAACCGACACGACGAACACGAACGAGTGAGGGGCGGGGGTGCTGGAACTCATCGACGAGGGGCTCGAGGCCATGCTGCGTGCCTCCGTCCCCCTCGGCGCCGACCAGGTCGACGTCTCCTTCGAGGCACCCGAGCGCCAATGGAGCGCCAAGCTCACGCGACCCACCGTCAACATGTTCCTCTGGGACATCCGCCGCAGCGCCGACCGGTCCAAGGGTGGCGTCGAGACCATCGAGCGCGACGGCAAGACCATCCGCCGCATCGCCCTCCCCGTCGTGGAGTTGCGCTACCTCGTCACCGCCTGGACCTCGGTGCATGCCGACGAGCGCGCCCTGCTCGGCGGGCTGATGCGCAGCATCCTGGCCAACCCCGTGATCCCACGCGCCTTCCTCCCGGCCGGTCTCGCCGACGTGGCGGAACCGCACGTGATGATGACCCGCAGCGGCGAGGTGCAGGTCGACGTGTTCCGCGCCCTCGAGGGCCAGCTCAAGCCCGGCATCAACGTGGTCGTCGTCGCCGAGATCGACATCGGCGCCGAGCGCCTCGCCGGCCCACGCACCGACTCGCTCGGCGTGTCGATGACCGACCGCAACAGCGGCGCGGTCGACGAGCCCCCGCGCCGCATCGCCGGCGACGTCCGCGACCCCACCGACGCGATCGGTGCGCTCGTCACCTCGCCGATCGGCTCCTCCACCGTCAACCCCGCCGGGCGCTTCCTGATCCGCGCCCGGCCCGGTGACGAGATCACGCTCCACACCGACCCGCCACGGACCGCTGTCGTACCCGACTCCGGGGGCGTGGTGATCGACTGACCGTGCGCACCGTCCTGTCGACGCCTCGGCTCGAGATCACGCCCGGACGTCCGGCCGTCTTCCAGATCGAGGTCACCAACACCGACGACATCATCGACGGGGTCACCGTCGCGATCGACGGTCTCGACCCGGGCTGGGTCGGTCTCGACCAGCCCGTCGTGCGCCTGTTCCCCGACTCGACCGGCACGCTCACGGTCCGCCTCGATCTGCCGCGCACCTACCCGGCCGGCGTCTGGGAGTTCACCGTCCGCGTCGTGTCGACCCTCGACGCCGATCGCCAGGAGGTCCACAAGCTCCCGGTCGACATCGCTGCCGTCGAGTCGGCCACGCTCGAGCTGCGGCCGAGCCTGGTGAAGGGCGGCAAGGAGGCCAACTTCGGCGCCTTCGTGACGAACACCGGCAACACGACGCTGCCCGTCGAGGTGATCGCCACCGATCCGAGCCGCGAGACCACCTGTACGACGGTGCCGGCCGAGACGATCATCGCGCCGGGCGAGACCGGCCAGATGGTGATCACGGCCCGCGCCCGGCGACCGTGGTTCGGCGGCATCACGATGCGCAACCTGCAGGTGTCGGCCCTCGCGCCGGGGCTGCAGGTCGACGAGCTCGCCCGCTTCGACCAGAAGCCGCGCATCGCCCGCGGGCTGATCACCACCCTGATCCTGACCGCGATCATCCTGCTGTGGGCCACGATCTTCATGCTCGTGGGTGGCCTGATCGGACGGCAGGAGCCGGTCAAGAAGGCCGTGGCCGAGAACTTCAACAAGGGCGGCGTGCGCGAGGTGTCGCTGCTCGACGTCGGCGCCTCGGTCGACGGGATCGTGCTCGCGAGCACCACCGGCGAAGGTGTCGAACGGATCACCGTCGAGGCCTACCGGGTGGTGCCCGTACGGCCCGACGATCCGCCGGATCCCACGCTGCTCCCCGAGGGCCGGCTGTCGGGCAGCGCTGCCACCGCCGAGGACGGCACCTACGAGCTCGCCGCGCTGCTCCCCGGCGACTACCGCTTCAAGTTCAGCGCCGACGGGTTCCAGGCCGTCTGGTACCCCGACGCCGCCGGCTGGGAGTCGGCCGAGATCGTGAAGCTGCGACCCACCGAGCCGTTCCCGCTCGACGACGTCGTGCTCGTCGGTGAGCTGGGCACGCTCGTCGGCTCGATCCCTGCGCCGCCCGGCGGCGGGGCAGCCACCGTCACCCTGCAGCAGGTGCCCGCCGCGGGGCAGCCGACCCCCGATCCGCTCCCGCCGGTGACCGTCGGCCCGGAGGGGAACCTGACGGTGCCCGGCCTCGAGACGCCTGCCACCTACGACGTCCGCATCGAGCGCACCGGCTTCGAGACCCAGACCGTCCGGGTCGACCTGGCGCCCGGCTCCACCTCGGTGCTCGACACCGTCCAGCTCTCGGCTGCGTCCGGGTCGATCGCCGGCTTCGTCGTCGACGAGAACGGCACCCGGATCGGCGGCGTGAGCGTGAACATCGAAGGTGGCGAGGAGCCGATCGTCATCACCACGCCCACCGCCGGCGACATCGGGACCTTCCGCATCGACGGGTTGATCACGCCGCGCACCTACGTGCTCACCTTCAGCAAGGAGGGGTACACGAGCGTCACCGAGGCGCTGCCCCTCGGCGCCGGCCAGAGCCTCACCGGCGCCACCGCACAGCTCATCGGCGGGCTCGGATCGCTCGAGGGTCTCGTCATCACCGACGACTCCCAGCCGCTGGGCGGGGTCACCGTGACCGCCCGACGGGGTGAGTTCGTCGCCACCACGGCCACGCTCACCGCCGGCGACGGGCCGAGCGGCGTCGGCACCTTCGCGATCGCCGATCTCCCGACCCCGGGCGTCTACACCATCACCTTCGAGCTCGACGGCTACGTCGCCGAGACGGTGCAGGTCGAGTTCGTCGGCGCCGGGCTGCGCCCCGGGGTGAACGCCACGATGTCGCCGCGCAACGGTCGGATCCTCGGCAACGCACGCGTCACGGGCATCGGCCAGGGCGGCGTCGACGTGGTGCTGACCGACGGCCTCACCGAGCGCACCACCAAGACCGCCAGCGACCCGCCCGGCGGCTACGGCTTCGCGGACGTCCCGCCCGGTTCGTACACGCTCACCTTCAGCGGGACCGGTGTGGTGACGCGCCGCGTACTGGTCGAGGTCCTCCCCGGCCAGGGGCTCCCCGTCGACGTCGAACTGACGAGGCCGCTGTGACGCGCACCGACCAGCACCCGAGCGGGGGGAGCTGACCCGTGCACCTCGAGGTGACCCCACGCGCCGCCAGCGTCGGCGTCGGCCAGTCGGTCCGCTTCGGCCTGCTCGTGGCCAACCAGACCGAGACCATCGACGCCTACAAGATGCAGATCTTCGGGCTCGACCCGGCCTGGGTCGACATCACGCCCTCGCACCTGTCGCTGTTCCCCGACGACGTCGCCGTGGTCGACGTCACCATCAATCTGCCGGCCAACTTCCCCGCCGGGCACCGCGAGCTGATGGTGCACGTGCAGTCGCAGAACGACCCGGGCGCGTTCGTCACGAGCCCGATCGCGCTCGAGGTCATCAGCCAGCCGACGCTCGAGATGATCGTCGACCCGGCCTCGGTGATCTCGGGGACCAAGGCGCAGTTCGGCATGGTCGTGCTCAACACCGGCAACAGCGCGGTGCACGTCGTGCCCGACGGCGTCGACCCCGAGGACAAGGCCGAGTTCCTCTTCACCCCGGCGGGGCTCCACCTCCTCCCCGGGCAGCAGGAGGTCGTGCGCGTCGACGTGCGCAGCCCGCGACCGTGGTTCGGCCAGCCGCAGCCGAAGATGCTGACCTTCGGCGCCACGGCCACCGACCGCGTCGAGTCGCTCGCGACCCTCATCCAGAAGCCACGGATCGGCCGCTGGCTCCTCTCCCTGCTCGGCCTCATCGCCGCGGCCGCCGTGTTCGGGGCCGTCCTCAACCGGACCTTCAGCAACGTCGTCGCCCAGTCGGAGCTCGACCCGGCGATCATCAACAGCGCGCTCGCGTCGGGCGACGACGGCGGCGAACAGGTCTCGGTCAGCCCGGCATCGATCACCGGACGGGTGCTCACGGCGAACGGCGAGCCGATCGCGGGGGTCCAGGCCGAGCTGTTCTCCGCCGGGAACGGCACGGTGCCCCTCGCCTCGGCCGCCACCGGCGGTGAGGGCACGTTCGCGTTCGGTCAGCTCAGCGACGATGCCGGCGACTTCCGCGTCCGCTTCTCGGGGGCGGGATTCTCCCCGATCTGGTATCCCGACGCCCGGGTGTTCGCCGACGCCGCCGACATCGCAGTGAGCCCGAGCACGGCGACCGCGCTCGACGACGTGACCCTCGGCGGCGAGCCGGGGTCGGTGTCGGGTCGCGTCATCGCGGACGACCCCACCGGCGCGACGGCCACGCTGTTCATCCCGAGCACGGTGGATCCGCTCAACACCCCCGCCGTGGTCGCCGAGACCGACGTCTCGGCCGACGGATCCTTCGCGTTCGAGGACATCCCCACCCCGGCCGACTACCAGCTCATCGTGCAGCGCACCGGATCGGCGACCGAGCAGCGCTCGGTGATCCTGCGACCCGGGCAACAGCTGACCGGGCTCGAGATCCGCCTCCGACCGGGCGACGGGGTGATCAGCGGCATCGTGACCACCGGGAGCGGCCCGCTCGGCGGGGTCGAGGTGGTCGCGGACGACGGCGTGAACCAGGTCCGGACCGTCTCGCTGACCACCGTCAACGTCGGCGCCTTCGAGCTGCGCGGGCTCGGCACCCCGGGGCGCTACACGGTCACGGTCTCCCGCGAGGGCTTCTCCTCCGAGACGCGCAGCGTGACCCTCGACGCCGGCGGTCAGGTGACCGGGCAGACCTTCGTGCTCACCGACACCATCGGCTCGATGGGTGGCACGGTGAGCCAGGCCGGGGTCGGGCCCGTCGGTGGTGTCCAGGTGACCGTCAACGGACCCGATGTCGACTACACGACCACCACCATCACCCGTGGTCTCGACACCGGCCGGTGGTTCATCGACTCGATCCCCTCGCCGGGCACCTACACCGTCACGTTCTCCAAGCCCGGTCTCGTGAGCCAGGTCCGCCTGGTCGACCTCGACCCGTTCACCGGAACGATCGACGCCACCAACATCGACGCCACCCTGATCGCCAGTGCCGCCACGGTCTCGGGGCTGGTGCGCACCGAGTCGGGCCTGCCGATCCCGGGCGCCGAGATCGCGCTCACCAACGGCACGACCACCTGGAACCTGCGCAGCGCCGACGACCCGCCCGGCCGATTCCAGATCTCGGCGGTCCCACCGGGCGCCTACACGCTCACGGTCACGCTGATCGGCGCCGTCCCGGTGGTCGAGCTCGTCAACGTCGTGGCCGGCGAGGTGGTCGACCGTGAGATCGTGCTGAGCGCGCAGGCCTCGGTGACCGGCCGCGT
>CAYRXQ010000010.1:2460-5500 GCA_964428115.1 uncultured Ilumatobacteraceae bacterium | reverse complement strand
ACGACCGGGCCGTACGAGGGCGCCTACGTGCGCCTCTACCGTCCCGCCGACTTCCCCGGATCGGCCGCTGCGGCGATCGCCGAGGTGCGCACCGGAGCGGACGGCACGTACGAGTTCATCGGGCTCGAGGCACCCGCCGACTTCATCGTGGCCGTCTTCGCCTCCGACACCGCCGCCCAGCCGCTCGAGTCGATCCTCATCGAGACGCTGCCCGGCGAACGACTGATCCTGCCCGACCTCGTGATCACCGAGGTCAGCTGATGAACGTCGTGCGACGGCGCTCACGTCGGCCCGCTCCGGCGGCCTATTCTGCCGGTGGCGGAACGAGGTCGAGATGAGAGTGACGGCGTTGACTCCTGCCGTCTCGGCGGCACCAGGCGACACGGTCGAAGCGCGGCTGCGCATCCACCACGACGGCCCCAAGGCCGCCACCTACTCGGTGTCGATCCTCGGCCTCGCGTCGAGCACCTCGCCCCCGATCGCACCTCCAGCGCCCGGCGCCCTCCCGGTGTCAGACACCGCAGGTGCAGCGACGCGGCCGGCCAAGTCGGTCCGCCCTGCCCCGGCATCCGTCGTCGGCCCGATCGCCCCCGGTGCCTCGATGGAGGTCGGTGTCCCGCTGCACGTCCCCGCGGTCACCGTCTCGGGCGAGCACGCGATCGCGCTCGAGGTCCGCTCCGACCAGCGCGGCGACGTGCCGGTGCTGGTGACGATGACCCTGTCGGTCGGCACCTTCGAGAAGGTCTCGATCAACGTCTCTCCGTCGACGATCGCCGGCCGGCGCCATGCCCGGTTCCGCGTCGACGTCACCAACCGACGACCCACCCCCGTCACGGTCAACCTCCACGGTGAGGGCCCCGATCTGGGGGTCAAGCTGCGGCCGGCCCAGGTCACCCTGCGGTCGGGTCAGCGGGTGTTCGTCGACGGTCGGGTCAAGGGGCCGAGCCACGTGTTCGGCGACAGGATCCAGCACCTGCTCACCATCGTGGCCACCGGGCAGGGCACGCCCTCGTACAGCTCGGCAGCGTTCCAGCAGCGTCCGACGGTCCCGGCGCGGCTCCGCACCTTCACGGCCATCCTGGCGGTGGTCTCGCTGTGGGCGGGAATCGCCGGCGGTCTGGCCATCTGGTGGAGCCAGAACGACCGTGGCACCGACTCCAGCTCGGAGCAGACCACCGACGACGGCCTCGACCCGCTCGATCCCGATGGGAGCGGCGGCGGTGACGGATCCGGCGCGGACGGCTCCGGTGGGGACGGTGGCGGTTCGGGTGGCGGCGGTTCGGGTGGCGCAGGCGAGGACGGCGGCGGCGCTCCCGTCGGGCCGATCACGACCTCGGTGAGCGGCACCGTCGCCGCGGGCGATGCCGGCGCCGCGTCGGGGGTCTCCGTCCGGCTCACCCCGCTGGGGCCCGAGCCGATGACCGAGTTCCCCGAGCCGGCCCCGCAAGCGCTGCGCAGTGGGCCTGGCCGTGCCCTGCAGGTCGACCCCGGTGCCGGCGACGGTGCGGCCGCTGCCGCTGCGGGTGGTTCGGGTTCTGCTGCATCCTCCGCCGGCGCCGGGTCGGAACCCACGAAGTTCTGGTCGGCCCGCTACGGCTTCTACGAACCTGCCGGTCTGCTCAACCAGGTCGGCACCACCACCATCACCGATGCCACGACCAACGTCGAGGGCGCGTTCTCGTTCGACGGGATCCGGGTCGGGCGGGCATACGAGCTGTTCTTCTCCAAGCCCGGCTTCAACAGCAAGGCCTACGTGGTCGTCCCCACCGCCGATGGCGGCCCGATCGACGTGGAGATCGTCCTGACCCCCGGCGTCGGGGAGATCAGCGGCATCGTCACCGGTGACGGTGGCCCCCTCGGTGGTGTGCAGATCGCGATCACCGACGGCTCGCTGGTGTTCACCACCACCTCGTCCACCGTCGGCGGCTCGGTCGGCTCCTGGTCGTTCACCGGCCTGTCGACGCCCAGCACCTACACGCTCACCGCCACCACCCGCGGCTTCGGAACGCAGGTGCTGCAGATCCCGTTGCAGGCGGGCGAGCGGCGCTCGGGCGTCTCGATCCAGATGCAGCGAGGTGTGGGGTCGATCCTCGGGTCGGTGTCGGGCAACATCGACAACCAGGTCCAGCGGCTCGGCGGCATCACGATCACCGCGTCGAACGGCGACGTCACCCGGACCACCACCTCGGTCACCGAGGGCGACGTCGGCTCCTTCGCCTTCCCCAACCTGCCGATCCCCGGCGACTGGACCGTGACCGCCGAGGCGCCCGGGTTCGTCTCCCAGACCCGGCTGGTCACCGCCACCGGCAACGTCACCGGGGTCGACTTCAACCTGACCCGCACCACTGCCACGGTCACCGGCCGGGTCATCAGCGACCGTGAGGGCCCGCTGGCGAGCGCAGCCGTGGTGGTGTCGCGCGACGGCCTGTCGTTCCGGGCCAACACCTTCGCGACGGGGGACGTCGGCGGGTTCAACATCCCCGACCTGCCGCCCGGCGACTATCGCATCGCCTTCTCCCGCTTCGACCATCCCGAGGTCAGCCGCCAGATCACGGTGACCGCCGGCCAGGTCCTCGACCTCGGCAACGTCTTCCTGCAGTACGCCGAGCGCGCCGAGTTCGAGGCCACGGCCCGGATCGAGGTCCGCATCATCGACGGCCTGAACGAGGACCTGACCGGCTCGACGATCCGGTTGGTCGACCAGCGCACCAACACCGAGCTCCGCAACATCACCGACACGGCCAACCAGCAGGCCTCGTTCACGCTGGAGAACATCCCCCCGGGCACGTATCGCCTGATCGCGACCAAGGAGGGCTACCGGACGGTCGACCGTCGCGTCTCGGTCGGTACCGGGCTGCTCACCGAGCAGATCCAGCTGCTGCGACTCGGCCAGGCGTCGGGGCAGATCATCGACCCGTTCAAGACCGTCGAGAACGGCCGGCTGCTCAAGAACTACGTGCTCGAGATCTTCCGCGTCAGCGCCAACGGCACCGAGAGCTTCGTCGACTCGATCTCGGTCGGCCCCGAGCGAGTCCCCGAG
>CAYRXQ010000010.1:2066-2450 GCA_964428115.1 uncultured Ilumatobacteraceae bacterium | reverse complement strand
CACGGTGACCGGCGAGCAGGTGCTGCGCTGGCAGACCGAGCCACAGTCGCTCGTCGCCGGGCTGTACCGGATCGTCGTCGACCAGCCACCGCCGGGCTACACCATCGTTCCCGACCAGCAGATCGACCCCGATCTCAACCCGGCCGACCCGCAGGACCTCACCTTCCGGATCCCGGTCGACGACGACAAACCCTTGGTGCTGCGCGACATCGTCGCCGTGCCGTACCCGACCGTGAGCGGGCTGCTCCTCGCGCCCGAGCTGAATGCCCCGGCACCCGACGCGTCCCCGGTCGGCGGCGTCCTGCCGCCGAACCAGGTGGGGCTGCTGCCGCTCGACGCCGCGAACGCCCGCGTCACCCTGACCTGCGGGGAGAACTCGGCCAC
>CAYRXQ010000010.1:0-2056 GCA_964428115.1 uncultured Ilumatobacteraceae bacterium | reverse complement strand
TCTGGAAATTCCTGATCGACACGAAAGCGCCGTTCGAGCAGTTCTTCTTCGACTCGACAGTGGTCGGCGACAACGAGTTGCTCGGGCTGTGCACGATCACCGCCACCGCCGACGGCTACCGCGACGCCTCGGTCGACCTTGCGGCGCCGATCGTGCTGAGCAACGGCGCTCTGTCCACCGACCGGATCCTCAACCTGGTGATGCTCTCGGACAACGCCGGTGGCGACGAGGCGTGTCGCACGCCCTTGCTGGCGCCCGACGCGATCGACCCCGACCTGTCGACGTGCCTGTTCCTCGGCAAGGTCGGTTGGATCGACCAGGGCACCGGGAACGAGATCCTCGCGATCTCATCGACGGCGCCACCGACTGGGCGCTTCACGAACAGCGACGTCGCAATCACGTCGACCTCCCCCGCCATCACCGGCTTCACGACCGCCGACGTCACCGGCACGGGCCCGGCACCGCAGCCGGAGCCGGTGATCACCGGTGCCGGCGCCATCACCGACACGTCGAGTGGCGGCATGTGGAACCTGAGCGACGTCGCGCCACGCCAGGTCTTCGGCCAGACCACCTACTCCTTCGATGACACCAACCCGGGCGGCAAGTTCGCGACGGCCACGGTCTCGTTCCGGATCGACGAGAACGGCGCGTCGGGCCGCGGGATCACGGCTTCGACCGTCCAGCGGGAGCTCAACGGCTCCTACTCGGTGTACCTGCAACCGAACCCCGGCAGCATCACCGGCGAGATCGCCATCGTCTCGAGCACCGCGTCCCTCGACGGATTCGTCCTCACGGCGACGCCGCCCTCGGGCCCGGCGATCACCGTGCCGCTCGGGTCACTGACCCTCGACACGACAATCACCGACCCGCCGACGAGAAACGTTCACCGCGCGCCGTTCACGATCGCGGACGCAGCAGCGGGAACGTGGACGCTCTCCGTGTCCCCTGCGTCCGGGCACACGCCGGCCACTGCGGTCACGACGTCGGTGTTCGTCGATGCGGGTGGAGCCACGAGCGCCGGCCGGATCTCGACCTTCGTCGAGAGTGGCTCGCTCACGGTGCGGGTCCGCGACACCAGCACGGGTGTCCCGACGGGCCTGCCGATCTCGGTCGAGGGCGTGCGGCCGTCCGTGCGGCTCGGCACGGGCGCCGTCCAGATGGTGGACGTCGACGGGAACATCACCTTCACCGACCTCGAAGTGCCGGCCACCGGCTTCCCCGCCACCTTCAACGTGACGATCACGATGCCGGGCTACGACACGACTAGGGCCCGGGTGACGGTCAACGCCGGGGCCGAGAACACCCGCAGCGCCGCCGACATCCCGGTCCCCGTCGCGGCCGGCGACAGAGACGGTGACAGTGCCACGGTCCTCGCCCGCCTACCCGCCTACGGCTCGATCCTCGGAGCCGTCGTCGGTGACATCGACGGCGCTGCTGGTGCTGCGACCGAACCGCTCCGACTCCCTCAGCTCCTTTTGAGCCTGACCGAGGTGGTCGACAACGGCGACGGAACGTTCACACGCGACCTCATCCCCGATACCGCTCTCGCCGCTAGAGGCTTCTCGATCACGCCCGCCTCACGGGAGCCGGCTCGGCCCACCGATCCGGAGCTGTTCCGGGTCACCGGGCCGCCAGGGTGTTACGAGTTCGGGGCTCGATTCCCCGGATTCGCGAATCGCGACACCATCAGCTCGAGTGCGTTCCTCGAGCCGTGCCCGGGTGGCGGCTTCCCGATTGTGAACGACGACGTCACCGCGCTCGTCAACGCCGCTGACCCAGATCCGCTGACCGGCATTCGTCTTGCAGGTCCGGCCGAGCACGCTCGACCTGACGCTGTTCGAACGACGGTTCGACGGTGGGGTCGAGAAGGACGATGTCCTACTCATCGATCCCACCGTCGTCGTCACGATTACGAACACGACCACGAACCGCACGTTCACCACGTCGACGGTCCCGGCGATATCCGGAGGGAAGTTGCTGGTCACTGATTTGCTCCCGGGCACCTACTCCCTGCAGATCAGCAATGTCCAGCCGGCCGTCGCCGACCCGATCTCCG